>NZ_NSGB01000020.1:0-102352 GCF_002294785.1 Mesorhizobium sp. WSM3868
CAGCATGAATGGTGAATCATAAACCCGCTGATTTGGGAATCCTCAACGACTCCCAACAATTTCATCCCGCTCTAGCAGCAATCCCAAGGCGGCGCCGGGACGCCCTGGGGCTGTACCCGTTATAGTGGATAGTGGGCATTCTCTCAGGGGGCTGGGGCAAAATGAACAAGCAATCGTGGAAGACTGCGGTCGAAATCGTCGGCGAATTCAGAAGCAGGCATTACGTCCGGATCATCGAAGACGGCGTTGTGAGCATTAAGGCATTCGATTCCCATACAGAAGCCGAGACCTTCGCCGCGAGCGAAAAGGCGCGGCTCGAAATTGTGCCATCTCGTTGAATACCAAAGGGCGAAAAGGACCAGAAGCCGAAGCCACCGGGCCAAAAGAACCCCAACTTGGAGAGTTCACCGAATCCGGTTGAACGCCATCACACATTCGCGATTGCCCGGCCACAAGAGCAGCCGGGGCCTATGCGCAATCGCGGGGTTGCCCTGTCAGCGAACCGCCACCATCACAAACCGCGCTTGGTGGTCCGTCAGCACTAGGAATTCGGAGCCGTGGATGGCTTCCATCTTCTCAGCGAGTACGCGGGCGAGTACCTCGATTTCTCGCGTTTGGCCTTTGCCTCTGCGACGGTCTTCTTGAAAGTCAGTCGCCATAGGCCGGCACACCACCATCGCCGGCATCCTCCTCGCGGTCGCTGCGAGAGCCGGCAGCCCAATGAAGCTGACAGGCACGTTTGAGATCGCTAAGGCTGGGCTCTGCCGTGCCGTCGTCCTCATCGTCGCAGTTGTCGACTTCAAGGTCGAGCGTATTGCCTGGCCCACCGCCAGCGCACCAGCCTAGCGCCGGCTCGTCGTCCAGTCCCGGCCGCCTTCGGCAGCTTCTCGGCCGCAGCGATGATAGGCGAATACCTTTGCGACCAGTCGTGCAAATTGCGGGAGAAGGCGCGCTCGCCGGCCCCGTCGAGGATGACCTGGGTTCTGTAGCCGTCATATTTGATTTCGTGCAGCCAATCCATCGCTGACTGGCGGTGTTTCAACCTGGATTGGCTCAAGAGGCCTAATAGAGGACAGCCGGGCTTCGCCGGCAGGCTTACGCATACGAACCCCAATGCAAAACTCGAATTTGATTCAATATCGAATGGCGGCTTCGGTTCCGTTAGCAGTTACTGAAACACCTTGCCGCGATTTGGCATTCGCACTAGACTCGGCGCTTCTCGCAGCGTGCCACGCTCCTCCGGTTTGCCCAGGAGATGCCGAATGCGCGACGTTTTGCTTTTCATTCTGTTACTGCTTCTGCCCGTTCCGACGGCATCTTATGCCGCGGCCATCCACGACGCGGCCGTGAAGGGCGATATCGGGGCGATCAAGGCAGCTCTCGACGCAGGTGCCGGCGTCGATGAGAGTGACGGGAAAGCGACACCACTCTATCTTGCGGTCAAGGGCGGGCATTTTGCAGCGGCAAAAATGCTTATTGAACGCGGTGCGGACGTCAACGCCGCCCCGACACCGGTTTTGGGTCCTGCCCTCATGCCAGCTTTGGCAAAACGCAGGATCGACCTGATCAATCTGTTGCTGGACGGCGGCGCGAATCCAAATTCGAAGCGCAGCCGCGAAAACGCTATCCACATCGCGGTCAATCTCGGTTGCATCGATTGCGTTAAGGCACTGGTCGAGGCCGGCGCGGACGTGAATGCGAAGACAAAGGACGGCAAGACACCGATCCATCTCGCAAAACGCAAGGGGCAACGCGAAATCGCTGACTATCTCATGTCGCACGGGGTCGTCTTGCCCACACCAGCTCCGATCTCGATGAAGTTGGCTGTTGCCGACGTCGAGAATGGCCGAACCTACTTCACCCATGTGTGTCACGGTTGCCACAATGGCGAGCCCCAGGCAGGGAGCAAAACGGGACCGAACCTGTGGGGGGTCGTCGGCCGCGACAAGGCTTCCACGGCAAATATGGACTACTCCGACGCCTTGCTAGGCTGGGAAGGTGTGTGGACGTATGAGGACCTGAACAGATATCTTTTCGGGCCTATGCTCACCACGCCGGGCGTGAAGATGGAGACGCCTGGCGTTCCGGACGAGACTGAACGGGTCAACCTGATCGCCTACTTGCGCACACTCAGCGACAAGCCGGTCCCGCTCCCCTGATTGCTCGCAAAGGGAGCCCCGTTCATGAAAGCATACGCGCAGCACGCCTTGGCCGGCTGAGACCAAACATCTGTTTTGTTTTAGGACGGGAATGCTGGCGCCAGTCTTGCATCGAAGAGATTGCCGGTTCCTCCACCGGACTCCTGATGGGGATCAGGATGAGTGCGCCGGGCTTGAGGATTTGGGGTTCCTCGCCCGGCGATCTTCTTGTCGCAGTCGCTCATGATCTTGCTCATCATGAAGACCCCGCGCGGGCTGACCAAACAACAATTGATATCGCCCGCCGTGACGCTATGGTTAACGCTGTCCGGGGTTTTGGCTACCCACTCCCGGACCACCTCGGCCCGGCGGTGCGTCACCGCTTCCCCCCGAAGCAAGACGGCTGCCGGGCCGTTCTACAGCCTCCAGGCTCGTGAGCGCGGCAGGTTCTAGCCGAGGCCATAGCCCTGGCTATGTAAGTTGCCCGCCATTCGAGAGTGCAGAACGAAAAGAGACCAAGAGCGTGGCGACCACCCTATAAGCCGCCGAGGAGAAAGACGGCACTGGTGCCCAGCCGGGTTGAGGCTTCCGACATTCATCTGAAACCTTATGAACGGCCCCGCGTTGGCTTCTCACGATTTCGTTACCGCGGAGGTAAGATGCAAGGTGTGAAGCGGTCGCGCTGGACGGAAACCTACGACCCAGACGAGTTCGCGGCAAAGCACGGTTTGACAACCAGGCAGGCCGAAATTGTCATTCAGAGCAATGGTCCATCCAAGCGCAAATGCGACTTGGCAGCCGAGGCATTTAGGGCCGCGCTTAAATATTGCCGTCACTCGCGAGAAAAAGGTGCGAGAAGATCTCCTCTAAAGTCGGGAAGCAATGAAGCGCCTCAGGGTTGAAGTCATGTCCGGGCGAAACCTCAAGGTGGGCCGACCAGCCTGATGAGGCTCCGGGCTTGTTCCTCCGTGATCCCGGTCTCCCTTGCCGGCCGGTGCGCATAAATAAGCAACGTCGGCGTCCGGTGGCCGCCGGTCGGTTTCAGGACCGCGCGTGTCGGCTTCCGGCGCGACGGCGCCCATCCGTCGCAAGGTCTTCCATTGACCGAGCGGGCTTTTAGGTTCGGTGGGCAATTCTAGACTAGTTTTCCGCAGGGCTAAAGACGACCGCACCGTTATCCCTGCGGACTTCAACGGATATGACCCCGTCATCACCCTTTCGGGTCTGGAACATGGAAATTGCATGATCCCTGGCCGTCTTTTCGGCGTCGAAGATCACCTTGTCGATGATGCCTTTTCGCCCATACCAGATAACAGTGTAGGCCATTGGGGCTCCCAGCTTTACGCTAAGCATATAGGAGTTCGATGCATGGCGCGACGGTCTTTGAGTGCGCCCCAAGATGACGGATCCTCAGATACCTCTTCGGGCCTATGCTCACCACGTTAAGATGAAGATTACGGGTGCCCGGACGATAGCGAACGGGTCAACCTGATCGCCTACTTGCGCACATTCAGCGAACAAGCCAATCCCGCTCCCCTGCTTCCTGGCCGGAGGAGCCTATTTATTGCGTCCGTTCGATGCGGTGATCAAACAAAATCGGGGTCATACCTCGTCCAACGACTACGAGCAGCAGCGTATCTTCCAGTGATTTCACTTTGGCCTGACACCTGACGAGTATCGCGAGAAGGGAGGTGACCTCACCCGCCGGCAAAATAGAACTGCCGATCGCTATCGAGGGCCAAGGATCTGTTGCTTCGAATGAAACGACGGTTCTTCAGTTCGCGCTTGGTTTTGCCAAAGACCTAGAGGCTTCGGTCCGGCTTCGCCTTGGAGTGCAACATAGCGGTCTCTAGCAGCGACGAGTCACTGTGCCAATGCATCATCGGCGAGACCTTGGCCGTCCAGTAACGTCGCCAGTCGCTTTTCTGTCCCCAGCAGCGGCTTCCACGATTAACGCCGACCGAAGCCTTGATCCTGCTTTGATTCCCACTTCCTTCGCTGCGCCCTTAACTTCGTCTCTGTGCATCGTTCTCGCCTTTTGAGCAGCGAAGTCTGCTTACGGCCGCCGGGCAAGCTAGCTCCAATGGCCGGACGGAGGCGCAGAGCTGCCGTCGCGGCATTTTCGCGTTGGAGACGCCATCAATCTTGGGCAATAAGAATTCGAGAAGTGCTGATCCGGTGCGCAGGGCTGTTTAGCCAGCCGCATCCAGAGTGCCTTGGCGCTTCCGTTTTGCTAGAAGTCCCGTCAGCCAATCCGGATCCATTGCCGGGACGGAGGAGAGTAGCAGTTCGGTGTAGGCAGCGTGGGGTGACGTCAGTATCTCGGTTTTTGGACCCTGCTCCACAACCTTCCCTTGGTGCATGACGACGACTTCGTCCGCGATTGCTCTTACTGTCGCGATATCATGGGTGATAAAGATGTAGCTGACGCCGAGTTCGCGCTGTAGGCGTATTAGAAGCTTCAAGATTTCTTCTTGCACAATTTGATCCAGAGCCGAAGTGACCTCGTCACAGATGATGAGCTCGGGATTCGCGGCGAGCGCGCGCGCAATGCAGATCCGCTGTTTCTGGCCTCCGGACAATTCACCGGGCAGCCTGTCGAGGAAACTTTCGTCCATCTCGATCATATGCATGAGTTCGCCGATCCGGCGGTCGCGCTGCTCCCCTTTTAAGCCTAAATAGAACTCGAGCGGACGCGCGATTACCTCCTCGACAGTCTGGCGAGGGTTAAGCGCGCTGTCCGGCGATTGATAGATCATTTGTATACGCCGCAGCAGGTCTTTCGAGCGCTGCTTTAAAGACAAGGGAAGCGGCTGGGCGTCAAATGAGATCGACCCGGACATAGCAGGCAGCAAACCGGTCACGACACGGGCGAGTGTCGATTTCCCGGACCCTGATTCACCCACCAACGCGACTGTCCGGCCACGCGGAACCCTGATGGACACGTCCGACAGCACCTTGACCCCTCCGGCATATGCGGCGGTGACATTGTCGATGGTAAGTATGTGGTCCCGGGCCTCAATCTCCGGCTTGGCAAGTTTGCGCACAGCCCAGAGCGTCCGAGTGTATTCCTGAGCAGGGGCCGTGAGCATCTGCCGTGTACCCGCTTCCTCGACAGTTTGTCCGTGGCGTAGAACCATGATCCGGTCCGCCATCTGCGCCACTACCGCCAGATCGTGTGTCACGTATATCGCTGCAGTGTTAAAATCTTCAACGACCCTGCGGATCGACGCCAAGACCTCGACTTGCGTTGTCACATCGAGCGCAGTTGTCGGCTCATCGAACACAATCAGGTCGGGTCGGCAAGCCATGGCCATGGCGGTCATGGCTCGCTGCAACTGGCCGCCGGATACCTGATGCGGATAGCGGAAGCCTATGGTCTCTGGCTGTGGAAGTTGGAGGCGTTTATAAAGCTCCACAGCATCACGGTTGGCCTCGCCTCGGCTGGCGATCCCGTGCGCAACCGCCGTTTCCACGGTCTGATCAAGGAGCCGGTGAGCCGGGTTGAACCAGGCAGCCGCGCTTTGCGCCACATAAGCAATGCGGGAGCCTCGGAGCCGCCGACGGCGTGCTTCGCTCATCGACAAAAGATCGACCCCATCGAACAGCACCGAGCCGCGGGTAATGCGGCATCCTGGCTTGGCATATCCCATTGCAGCAAGGCCGATAGTGGACTTGCCGGCTCCGGATTCCCCAATCAGGCCCAACACTTCTCCGCGCTTGAGCGAGAAATCCACACCGCGTACGATCGGGTGCCAGCGCTCGTCGGAGAATCCTTCAACGTGAAGGTCGCGGACCGTGAGAAGATCTGTCCCCCTTTCGCGCGCGATGACACTGCTACTTTTCATCACGCAGCCCGCTCGTTGAATGCAGAAACCAGTCCACGACGAAGTTCACCGCTACTGTGAGAAGGGCAATGGCGCCCGCGGGCAAAAGCGGCGTGACATCGCCATAGGTAATCAGCGTCGCGTTTTCCCGCACCATCGATCCCCAATCGGCGGATGGCGGCTGTATGCCGACGCCCAGGAACGACAATGCTGCAATGGTCAAAAAAACAAAACAGAATCGCAGACCAAACTCTGCGATGAGCGGCGGCAGAATGTTGGGCAAGATTTCCTTGCGGAGAATCCATGCGGGGCCTTCGCCCCGCAGCTGTGCGACCTCGACATATTCCATCACCACTACGTTCAGGCCAACTGCCCGGGCCAGACGGAACACGCGCGTCGAATCGAGCAGCGCTATCACCAAGATCAGGCTGGTTATCGAAGAGCCGAATATCGAAAGCAACATCAGCGCGAAAATCAGGCTCGGGATCGACATCAACACGTCCACGGCGCGTGACAATAGTTGGTCTAGCCACCCCCGGTACATTGCAGCGAGAAGGCCGAGCGTCACACCCGCTGCAAAGGACAAGATAGTTGTGATGAAGGCGATGCCGATCGTGTTGCGGGCGCCGTAGATCAGTCGCGTAAGTATGTCGCGACCGAGTTGGTCAGTCCCGAACGCAAACTCGTGGCTCCAGGGCGCGAATGCCTCGCTAAAGACCTGTGTTTCTCGATATGGAGCGATGAGAGGCGCAAACAAGGCGACAACAGCGTAGCAGAGGATCACGCCCATACCGAACCAGGCGCTGAGCGGGGCCTTCTTCAGGGCTATTCTGATGCGAGATCGGCGCGTCCGCCTTACCCTTGGCGCCCTGGTGGTCTGGATCACGGGCTCTGCACTTGTCATCGTGGGTGCAAAAGTCTCGGGTTGGTTGCGATCGAAATGATGTCGGCGATCAGGTTGAGCAGGATGTAGGTAGCGGCGAACACCAGCGCGCAGGCTTGAACAACCGGTACGTCTCTCGATCTCACGGCATCGACCATCAGTTGGCCGACGCCGGGGTAGACGAACACCACCTCGACAACCACGACACCGACGATGAGATAAGCGAGATTGAAGGCCACAACCGTCACAATCGGGGCCCAGGCGTTTGGCAACGCGTGCCGAAGCACGACCACCATTGGCCTCATTCCCTTCAACCGGGCCATGTCGATATAGGGGCTCGAAAGCATGTTGAGAATCGCTGCGCGCGTCATCCGCATCATGTGAGCAACGATGACAAGCGTGAGCGTGGCGGACGGCAGAGCGGCGCGCCAGACATGGTCCCAAAAAGGGGTCTGGTCGTTGATATTGGCCAGTGTCGGGAACTTCGGCACGACGTTCAGGGTCCAGTTGATCGAAATTGCCAGCCAGACGGGTAAAGACTGTGCGAATTCGCTGCCCTCAAAGGTATCGCGCGAGATAATCAGGAAGGCGAGCATGTAGGCTACGAAGAATTCCGGGAACGAAATGGTCGTAAGTGTTACCATGTTTACAACCCGATCGAACCAGCTGTTGCGATACAGGGCCGCGACAATGCCCAGCCCCAGCGCCAGCGGCACCGCGATGAGAGCGGTCATGACCGCCAGGAACATGGTGTTGTAAAGGCGAGGTGCGATGATCTCGGCGACCGTCCGCCGGTAGCCGGTTCGACTGGCAAAAGAGGATCCAATGTCACCCTTCGCCATCTTACCGATCCAGCTGAAGTAACGCTCAACTGGGGGGCGATCGAGGCCGATCTCGTGTTGAAGGGCCGCGACCGTTTCCGGGGTGGCAGATTGACCGAGTGTCGCCTTGGCGAAGTCGCCGGGGAGCATTGCAATCGCCGAAAAAATGATGATCGAGACGACGAACAGGGTAATTAGGCCGAGGCCTAACCGTTGTAGAACCGTCTTTGCGACCGGATTCAAACGCATGCGCGCATTCCCAGGATTGCGCCGTCCGCAGGGCGAGCGACGCAGCTGGCAAACACCCCCTACGCCTCCGCCATCCACCAGCGCTCTGCCATCTTCAGTCCGTCATTTTCCCAATTCGGCGCCACATCGCCATGGCCTAGTTTCTTGGATTGGGCGCTGACGAAGTTGTTAAACACCAGCACGATGCTACCGCTATCGTCGTGGGCCAGCTGTTGCATCTCGCCATACATAGCGGCGCGCTTGGCTTCATCCGTCTCGGCTCGTGCTTGGACAAGCAATTCGTTGAAACGAGGATTTTTCCAGAATGACTCGTTCCAGCTGGATTCCGCTGCGAAGGCTTGTGTGAACATCCAGTCGGCTGTCGCGCGACCGCTCCAATAGGAAGCGCACCACGGTTTCTTGAGCCAGACATTGTCCCAATAGGCGTCCTCCGCCTCGCGCACCACATTGACGTCGATGCCGCACTGTGCGGCAGTCTCGCGAATGAGCGCCCCCGCGTCCACCGCACCTGCGAAAGCGGCATCGGCAACCGAGAGATCAACCTTTAGCTTTTCCATTCCCGCCTTCTTCAAATAATGGCGGGCTTTTTCAGGATCGAAACGGTGTTGCGGCTCCGGGTTCTTGTAAAACTTGATCGCCGGCGCGATCGGACTGTCATTGGCAACGGTGGCATGTCCGAGGAAGATTTTGTCAGCGATCTCTTGACGGTCGATCGCCCACTTCATTGCCATGCGGACGTCCGGATTGTCGAAGGGTGCCATAGTGACGTTCATCGGCAAGGTATAGTGGCCGTAGCCGGTGACTTCGATGATCTCGATTTTTGGATTGCGTTTCAGCATGCCGAGTGTCTTCAGATCGGCGCGGCCAATGTAATCCACTTCCCCGGTGGAGAGGGCAGCCATGCGTGCCGCCAAATCAGTAATGGCGATGAACTCCACCTCATCCAAGTAAGGCTTGCCGTTCTTGAAATAGTTCGGATTGCGCTTGAGCTTGGCCGAAACCCCAGGCTGGAAATTCTCGAGCACGAATGCGCCGGTTCGTGTTCCTGATGCCCAATCCGCCTTCCCGTCCACGCTCGGCATGATGACGAAATGATAGTCGCTCATGATGTAAGGGAAATCGGCGTTGCCGCTGTTGAGGGTGAAGACCACCGTTTCCGGGCCATCCGCCTTGATGTCGGAAACGGATTCAAGCAGAGACTTCGCCGCCGATTTGGTATCGACACCCATGTGATACCGCATCGAGGACACGACATCTTCGGCCGTCACTTTCTTGCCGTTGTGGAAGGTCACGCCCTTGCGCAGCTTGAAAACCCACGTTTTTGCCCCGTTCGAAGATTCGAAGCTCTCGGCCAAGTCCGGCTGTATGCCACCCTTGGCATCGACCTCCGTGAGCCCGTTGGACATAGCGCCCGAAAAGGCCGTTTGCGTGAAGGTATCCGGGTAGCCGGCCGGATCGATGGAATCTGTCGTCGCGCCATGGGCCATACCAAGTTTGGCGAAGCCGCCTTGCTGCGGTTGTGCCCGCGCTGCGGTGACGAAGATCTGGTCGGAGGCAGCGACGGTTAGGCCCGCGGCTAGTCCCAAATGGATGAAGTCGCGGCGGGAAACCTTGCCCCGCCCGATCAGACTTTGCGCGATGCGAAATTTGTACTCAGATTCAGACATTTCCGTTCTCCCATTTGCGGATTTTCCGCGTATTTTTTTGAAACGCTCTTAACAAGCTAGTCCGGGATTTGTTCGTCCCTTGCTTACGTCTCCCTGCACAGGACTACTGATCGTTTTTTGCGGTCACGCCGTCACATAGATATTGCCGTCCTCAACTGTGACCGGGAATGTTCGCGCACGCACAGTTGGGTCGACGAGTGCCGAACCCGTCTTGATGTCGAACTCCCAGCCGTGCCAGGCGCAGCGCACGATCTCGTTTTCTCGATGATAGATGAACCGCGCATCCTCGACCGGCGCAGTCGTGCCGCATTGCGGCCCTTCACAGAGGGGCGCGCCGCGATGCGGACAGATGTTGAGCAGCGCGTGGAAGCTCTCTCCGATGCGGAACACCCCCACCGAAAGGCTGCGGACTTTGGCAATGACGGGTGTCCCGGCTTCGATCTCGTCAACGCGGCAGACGAAGGTTTTCTCGCCCATATTCTACTCCGTCAGGCGGCGTTCGCGGTCAGGATGGCAGGAATGCGCTTGTAGACGTCGAGCGCATTCTGACCCATCACCTTCGCTTTCCAGGAAGGCGGGATGTGGAGCGTATTGGCGTCGTCATAGTCCCAGTGCGGATAGTCTGACGCGAACATCAGCGTGTTCTCGCCATCCATGGCTTCCAGAATGGACCACAGATGCTGCACGTTGGCTGGCTGCTCCAACGGCTGTGTTGAGAAGCGGATGTTACGGCGGCAGTATTCCGATGGCAGCATCTTGAGCCATGGCGTTTCTTTACGCAGCGCCTTGTAGTCAGCGTCGAGGCGCCACAGCACCGTCGGCACCCATGCGACGCCGCATTCGATCACGACGAAATAGAGCTCTGGCCATTTCTCAAAGACGCCGTGAGCGATCATGCTGGCGACGTGGCTGATCGCCGACATGTGCAGGATGGCGTGCGTTTCCCAGAAGAAAGTAGTGGGGGCAGGCGCGACGGCGTTCCAGTTGACGCCTCCGTGCCCGCCGAGGTGAATCGCGAACGGCAATCCCATTTCCGCGCAGGCTTCATAGATCGGGTGGTAGAAGGGATCACCATACGGTTTCACTGAGCCTTGGGAGGCTAGAACCTGGACCATGCGAGGATGACTGCCCAGCCGACGGATTTCAGCGGCCGCCAGCTTTGGATCCTGGGGCGCAATGACGATCGACCCCATGAAGCGGTTGTCCTTCGGCAACCACTCCGCGATCTGATAGTCGTTGTAGGCACTGACCAGGGCGCTAGCGTAATAGGGGTTTGCCAAGGTTGAGGCTTCAATGGGCTCGTCGCCGGTCAGGACTGCCACCCCGACATTATACTTGTCGAGATGTTTTTCCTTCATGATCCGGTAGTTGTCCGCCTCGGTCTCGGGCCGCACATCTTTTCGGGAGAAATCCTGCGGATGAAACCAGGGGCGATGGCCGTGTGGGAAAGATCCTTTGGGGCCAGTCTTCTCGCCCTCGATGAACATGTCCTTCCAGATGCCCGAAAGATACGGCTCCAAAACCGTGGCGCTTGACCAGTAGTTGTGACAATCGCAGTCGACGATAAACACTTTAGCTTTCGCTCCCTGTCTGGCTTAGCCGCGCCGAGCCGTTTACTGCCTCCACCTTCCGCCTTGACAATTCCCGGATCAAGCCAATGATCTCTGGCTAATGATCGGCTTTTTCGATTAAGGCGTGCTGCATGCAGTTGGACCACATCGAGACGTTTCTCGACATCATTGAATCGCGCAACTTCAACCGGACTGCGGACCGGCTGAACATTACTCAGTCTACGGTGAGTTCTCGGATCAAGGGTCTGGAAAGCGCGGTTGGGTCAGAGCTTTTCCATCGTGGTCGTGCTGGCGCTGAGCCGACCGCGGCAGGGCGACGTTTCGAAGCCTACGCGCGCGCGATGCTTTCGACGTGGTCGCAAGCGCGCCATGACGTTCGCGCGTTCAACCGATTCGAAGGGACGCTACGTGTGGCCGCACAGGTTGGCATGACACGCTCGGTGCTGCCTGGGTGGGTGGAGGCGCTCTGCCAGGTTCTTCCAAAGGCCTCGATACATGTAGAATCCGACTATTCCAATCAGATGGTGACCGATCTCAGCATGGGAAACCTAGACATAGCCGTGCTCTATGCACCCCGCTATCTTCCCGAAATTACTTATGAGCACCTCATGGTCGAGGAATATGTGATGGTCTCCACCCTTGCGAGGACACTATCGGAGGTGAATCCTGACAGCTACATTCGCCCGGGGTACACCGTCCTACTCGAGAAAACCCATTCGGAGCTGATCCCTGCCCTGGCAATTTCAAGGCTTTCCATGGGATCCGAAAGCTTGGCCGAAGCGATGCTGCGGCGAACCGGGGGGAGTTGTTATATGCGCAATGACGATGCCCGCAGGTTCACGGCCGAGGTCCCGTCGTTCCTGGTCGAGGGCGCCCCGACGCTTTACCAGCCCGTCCATACGGCCATGCTCGCCCGGCGCAAGCATGAGCCGATCATCCGCAAGGGGCTTCGTGCGCTCCAGCTCGCGGTGATGTCGCTCGAGACATAGATCGAAATACCCGATCAAAAAGTAAGGCTCAACCCGCTGTTCCGCAAAGGCTTCGGCTGGCATGTTGGCGCGTAACTGAGAGCCCAAATGAACGCACACACCTCGGTTCCGGCTTCCGAATTTGTTGCTGCGATGCGGCAGCGGCAATGGGCCGACTCATCGCCGCAGGCAATGATCTGCCGTCGGGTGATCGACGAGACGCACGACGTGAAAACGTTTGTCTTTTCGGCTGCGTCAGACCGCATGTTCTGCTTCAATGCGGGGCAATATGTGCTTCTTCGCCCGAGCGTTGACGGGCTCAATGTGACGCGAGCCTACTCCGTCTCCTCTCCACCGACTCGGCCACTTGATTTGCACATCACGGTAAAGCGGACACCTGGCGGGCTGGTCTCCAATTGGCTCCACGACAATCTGCGGTCTGGCGATGAAATCAAGATTGAAGGTCCCCTGGGTTCGTTCAAACTCGATGGCGATGCCAGCGAAAAGCCTCTCTTTCTTGCAGGCGGCAGCGGGATCACGCCTCTTATGTCGATGCTGCGAATGTTGACAGATCGAGCATCCGATCTGAACCTTCGGCTCATCTACAGCGTGCGGTCGCCACGCGATATCATCTTTAAATCGGAACTCGATGCACTCGCTGCCCGATTTCCCAACGTCGAGGTGACATTCCTTTGTTCCAAGGGAGATTCCTCGTGGGCAGGACCGAGTGGCCGGTTAAATGGCCCCCTGCTCCTGCGCCTTGTTCCCGATCTTGCCAATCGTACAGTCTACACTTGCGGCCCCGAACTCTACATGAAGGCAATACGAGCCAGTTTTGATGAAGTTGGCATTGAACCGCTGGCCTATTACGAGGAGAGCTTCGGAGGCTACGCTGGCGGTGCTGCTCCGGATGAAGCCTCTGCCATTTCGTCTTTTGTCCACTTCACCAAGTCTGGAATAGAGCATTGCTGCGCGCCCGGAGAGACCCTGCTGGATGCAGCGCGCAAATGTGGCGTCCATGTCCCCACCGCGTGCCAGCAAGGAGTTTGCGGCACTTGCCGAATAGCCAAGCTCTCCGGCGAAGTGTCGATGTGTGATCTTGGCGGGCTCACTTCCGAAGAGAAGTCTGCGGGTTATGTGCTGGCCTGTTGCAGCCGGGCGCAAGGCAATGTTTCAATCGATCTTTGACGGCCCCGGCGTGTGCCCCCCTGTGCAGTGTCGGGGTAAAGCGCAGCTCTACGTCAAAGTCCGTCCTTCTGAACGGAGGCGCGGCAAAGACCTTCCGGCCGTCGCGTCCGTGCGAACTTCACTCGACTGCTGAAACCGGGCTGATTGCGGCCGCTCGAGCACATCATCGCCTCACCATTAGGCACAGTTTCAGCCGGCCAAGCCGCCCTCGCGGTGCTGCATCGCCTCGAAGACGACTTCGAACACGCTATCGACCTCGTCGTGGAACGCTTCGGGCGAGATGCCTTCGCGCACTGCAGCCACCATCCGTGGCCGCCTGCGAACGTCCCGATGCCAGCATTCTCGAAAGGGCGCACAGTCTCTCAAGGCATGCTGTGAACGACCTTGCCGGCTTGTGATTCCGGCTCGGATGAAAAACCAACAAATGTTAATGTGGATCAGGGTGACCGACGCCACAATGAGTCAGGCCTATCGCAACGCAGTTTGCTGACCATATTGGGCCCCTTGTTTTCCGACGACCGTCGACACACGCCAGGTCCCCCGCTCCGCTCGGCGGTCGTCTTCTTGTTTCCAGAGCAATCCAACAAATGTGAGCGACGACGCACCAGCGCTGCTCATGGCCGGAACCTTTCCGTGTGCCAGACGATCTTGCCGTCTCCCTTCATGGGCTTGTGGATCATAAGCTTCCTCGGCAGATGCTCGGGGTGAACCTCGACGAGCGTCACCTTGATCTCTGGCTTGCAGCGGCTGCAGTCGAACCTCAGGCGGAATGGATTCGCGCCCCCGCCGTAAACCATCATGAGGTCAGCCGACCGGCAGTAGCGTACGTTCCCGCAGGCGCACTCCAGCTTCAAAAGCATGTTATGCCGGGTCGCCTTGCCCAGCGTGTCGATCATCTCATGCGCCATGAGAACAGAAAAAGAACAAAAAACTTGAACGTCAAGCCGGCCTATGGAATCTTTTTTGGCATGAGCGACGAACCGACACGCACCGGCGAGCCTTTGCAAACGCGCGAGCGCGGGCCTCTCGGTCACGCCTGCGAGCACGAGGGATGCGGGAAAGATGCGGGCTGGGGCTTTGCTCGCCCGAGGCAGCCATCCCACTGGTTTTGCTTTGAGCACCGTGGGGAGGGGGAACTCTACCTGTAGCGGAGGCAAATCATGACACGTGAGACGATAGCAACCGACCAGGAAGTTGCAGCCGACCAGATTGCAGAGATCTCGAGAGCCGACCTTCAGGTGATGCTCCGCGACCCGCCGTCCAATCATCACCTCGGACGTTCACTTCTATCCGTTGGTCGCCCGCTCTTAAGTTCACGTGCCGTCTTCGGCATTCAACCGTAATGGAACTTCGGCTTTGGCTCGGTACCCTCAAATTCGACGCCGACGCGGTCATTCTTTCGCCAACGAACGACAGCTTTGTAAGCGATCCCGTCGACGGGAACGTAGAGCAGAAAGCGTGCTGGGATCTGAATGTCTGCGGCTACCTTCAGTTCGGCTCCTTGGGAGTGCTGATTGCGTAGAGAGCAGCTGATTTCCGAGTTTCGGAAACCAGTGATGATCGTTCCGCCCTTCAGCACGCGCGGGCGGTGTTCTCGACGGGGAGCGTCTGGAGGTGGGGTTTCCATAGACTTATAACGTGAACGGCGTTCCAGCGCTCCGTCGAGCCGAAAATTATGGCTCAAGCAGGGCGGGACCACAGAGCGCCCAACCTGCTCACAGTTACCTCGTCAGGCTCGGTGTCGGCGGTCCTTTTCCTATTTGAAGGCAAATTTGTAGACCGCTCGATTGGTGTCGTCGGTGACGCGAACCCATTGGGCCTCGTCTCGACGGTCCTGTACCTGGCGGCCGGTCACCCATTCAGCGGCTGCTTTCGGTGAGGTGGTCCTCGCGTAGGCAACAGAGACCGCTTCGATCCCCGACATCGTTTCAACGGTATAGTTGTTCATTTGAAAAGCTCTTCAAATAAGCGCCGCCAATACATTGAAAGAGCCCGAACCGGTGCGGAAAGGGCTCTTTTGTCGGGTCTCCTCCTGACGAATCAGCCCGTTCCAAATGGGGCCCACATGCCATCCCGACGCGTCGCTATAACAGCGCCGCTTAGATGCCGAACTTCGACAAAGGACAAAGGTTCCTAGGAGTTCCTCACCGGCGGCTTTTGTTGAGGTCCTTCCGGCTGGTGTCAGGCGAATAGGTCAGGGTGATGCGCCTTCCGCCGCATGCGGCGCATTTCATCTTCGGCCACAAGTTCCATTGCTGGCGCATCAGCGCCCACGCGATCGCGTAGCGCCGGCAGATCGAGCTTCTGATGACGATGGGAATCGAGGCACCGCTGTGACGAACATGCCCGCGTTGATGTTATTGCGTCCAGCCGTCGCTCATCTGAACGACACAGGTTTCCAAGGTCAGAAGACCAAGAGCCCGCTCGCTGAGGGACAAGCAGCGCTCCAGGGGTCTCTGCTACCCAACGGCACAACCTCTGCTGGCATCGCGCCGCGAGCCCGAACTCGCAAGCTGCTAGAATGTTCCCCGATGCAATCGAAGTCGGAGTTTACCATCAGGTGAAGCCGAGGCGACCCGGCCTGCGAGCGGGGAAGTCGGGGGACGACTAGAGCGGGACAGGCCGGGCCTTTACCCCGTGTTGCGAGCCGGGGCAGATGCACATTATGCGCTGCCTTTTTAGCGACTGACATTAACATTTTCTAAGGCTTAGCTAATAAAGAGCCCGGCGCAGCTTTGTATTGCCGAGGGCCAGCTACGCTCGTCGGCGCTTAGAAAGCGCTCGCAGTAGGTCTGCTTCCTCGGTGGTGCCGTCATCGAAGGCTTGAAAGACCTCCCTAGCAAGATATTCCCGCTGTTCGCGATCCTTCTTGGCTAGGCGTCGCTCGTCGCACAACCGGTCAAACACCCGCTGGAGCAATTCCAGATCAGCCGGCCTGTATACGCCACTGCAACGCGCCGATGACATGAACGTCGCCCCTTGTACGCGGCATGTGCAGATTATCTCAAACCCGCTTTTCTTAGCTACGCCTAAAGTTCTGATGTCAGCCCCCCAAAAGGTGGCGCATTCTGAGGCGAGGTCCGCAGGAAGAGCCCGCCGCACCTCCTCTCCGCCCGGGCTCTTCTCAAAGCCGTTTTGCCTATTTTTGTGGGCCGCCGATACGCGACAAGCGGTCGAATGTCCATTGAGACACTACCAAGAAGTCCTATCGGTCGAGCTTCGGGCCAGACGGGGAAACCCGAACCCTCGCTACAGCATTTGACGGGCCCCCTCACCTTGCTGGTCGGTAGCAGCTAGACTGATGCCCGCCATTCCGTGCCTGGAGTGACGGGCATCGGCTGCATCAAGGGATCGGGTCTCTGATTCGCATCGTCAACCTCCTCTAGTCTCCAAGGGCTAAGCCATCTTGAGTTGGATTTTGCGGGCCTTGGCCGGCGCCGCCTTGGGCAGCACTAGACGCAGGACGCCGTTCTTCTGCGACGCCTCGATGCCGTCGCGGTCGATGTCCTCGGATAGCGTGAAGACGCGCTCATAATCGCCGGCGCTGTATTCGGCATAGACCTGACGATAATTTTCATGCTGTTGATCGGCCGCGTAGCCGCGGATCGCCAGTGTCCGTTTCTCAAGCGTGATATCCACTCCATCCGGGGCGACGCCGGGCATATCGACGAGAAGGACGACATTGTCCTGCGTCTCATAGATATCGGCGCGCGGCACGAATACGGACCGCGAGCGGGTCCGTTCGCCGCCGTCAGGCTTGCTGATGACCTGGCGATCGGTGGTCTTTAGTTCCTGAGCCATGTTTCCCTCCTCTCATCCCTTGATCTGGATCTTCTTCGGCCGATCCGCCTCCGGTCGATGCAGTTCGACCTCGAGCACCCCGTTGCCGAAACGCGCCTCGACCTGTTCCGGATCGACGCGGAACGGCAGTTGCACCGTCCGGGAGAAGCTTCCAAAGGGGCGCTCGCGGCGATGCCAGACGGCTTTCTCGTCCTCCGCCCGAGATTCGCATTCGCCCTTCAATGTTAGTGTATTGTCGCGCACCGTAAGATCGACCTCATCGGGCGCGATCCCAGGCAGTTCGGCTGTCAGCGCTACGCTATCCTCTCCGACCCAAAGATTGACCGGGGGAAACTCCTGGGCGGCACTGGTCAGGCCGGCCAGGCGCTGATTCACTTCCTGTTGCATGCGCCGCATTTCCAGAAACGGATCGAATCCGACGCGGCCCAAATCCGATAGCAGCATGGGTATCCTCCTTCGATTGACACCAGACGTTGCAACGCACGAAGCACGCGTGCACCGGAGCGAACTGGATCGAAGGCAGTGGGGGCGCGATCAGGCATGACCGAGACGGCCGAGAGCGCCACTCGCAATCGCGAGGAGGGAGGTTCGGGCAAACGCCGGAACACATCCTCTATGCGAGCGACATGAACCGAACTCGATCCATGATAGGACCGTTGTTCCCGTGCCAGGACCCGATAGCGGCATCCGGCAAAAATGAGTTAGGGAGGGCCAAATTGCGTTTCAAGAGGTGATCTTTGAGACGCTCCGCGATCGCCGACCGGGCCGGTTCCGCCGTGACCGTGAGCCTCACGGCGCCTTAGTAACGGAGCGCCAACCCAAAGCTCGACGGCCCTGCATCGATTGCAGAGAGGCCGTCGGGAACCGTCAAACCGGCAAAGAGCAAGCCGGCATCGGGCTATCGAGTTCTAGGCCCGCTTGGCGCGGAAGGCATAGCGGCCCTATTTCGGCCGTGACCAACTTTCGGATCTATGCCCCGCCTACCGTTGGTCACCGGCAGGGCAGCGCCTAGCTCGAGCACAGGATCGCCAATTGCATAGGTGGTGCTGGGGCGAGATTTCGCGGTGCTAGCGATTGTCAAGCAAGACGGCCAACTGTGTGGTGCCGGCGCTTTCTACAATCAGTTCTTCCAGCCATAGCTCGCTGGCACGAGTAGCAGGTGCGCGACGTCTGACGACACGTATCGCGTCTGATATGGAAACTGCTGTGGTCTTCGCATGATCATCCAGGTATCGACCCACTTCAATCACGACATCCGCATCGACGTTGGGCGGCAATTCTCGCATGGCACCCTCCTGGAAGCACGAGCCCCAAGTATCGCGCTGAGGAGTCGGAGAGTCGACACGGACCAAAGGCCGTAACGAGACGAGATGTTTTATCGATACAACATGAAGCCGCTGAACGCTCGCTTCGGCTTCTCTGATTTTCTCTTGCGGTGTGCCCACGCTTGCACCTTCCCAACGAAGGCGCCGGGCTGATCTGGGCGAGATAGATCATGCCGGCGAGCGTATGGCTTGCGACAGGCCAACCAGGCGAGGCGTCATCCAACCAGGCTTATCTTGGTTCGCTCGAGTTTGGGCCGCCGGCGTTGCCGGAATCTCCTCGCGGCATATCTATGGCAGAGAGCAGAGCGTCGCGAACTCCTGGCTCTCAAGCGGATCGGCAACGGATCACGAGCTGCTGTTTTGACGTAATTGGAATACCATGCCGCTGACTAGCGTTTAACCAATGAGCACGAGGCGAATCCGAACGGAGGACGTTCGATGCATGCCGGCTTCCCACAAAACTTGATCCTAGCTGGATTGGGAGCCCTCATAGTCAGCTGCGCTAGCGTCCCAGCTCAGAAAATGGTGGCAGTAACCGGCTATGGCCCCGACCCCACCCTGCCGAAACCGACACCCACGCTGATCCCGACCGTCAACATCGCGGAGGCAACAGGCTGGCAGAAAGGTGGTATGCCGACTCCGGCGAAGGGGCTGAGGGTGACGGCGTTCGCCGCCGGCCTCGACCATCCGCGCTGGCTGCACGTGCTGCCGAACGGCGACGTGCTCGTGGCCGAAACCAATGCCCCTGCCAAACATGACGATGGCTTCAGCCTCAGAAAGCTCGTCATGAAACAGGCCATGAAGCGAGCCGGCGCTGCGACCATCAGCGCTAACCGCATCACGCTCCTGCGCGACACCAATGGCGACGGCGTTGCGGATGTGCGCAGAATTTTCGTGGAAGGCCTCAATTCGCCCTTCGGTATGACGCTTTCCAAAGGCAAGCTCTATGTCGCCAACACCGACGCGCTCGTAGCTTTCCCCTACTCCAACGGCCAGACCGGAATAACCGCGCCGCCGGAAAAGATCATCGACTTGCCGGCCGGAGACATCAACCATCATTGGACAAAGGACGTGATCGCAAGTCCGGACGGACGCAAACTCTATGTCACCGTGGGCTCCAACAGCAACGCTGGAGAAAATGGCATCGCCGCGGAGAAAAACCGCGCCGCCGTCCTTGAGGTGGATCGGTCCAGCCGCAGCACCCGGGTTTTCGCATCCGGGCTGCGCAACCCAAACGGGCTCTCCTGGAATTCTGAAACCGGCGAGCTTTGGGTCGCCGTAAACGAGCGTGACGAGCTTGGCGACGATCTCGTGCCTGATTACATCACTTCAGTTCGCAACGGCGCCTTCTATGGCTGGCCCTACAGCTATTATGGGCAGAACGTCGACGAACGCGTCAAGCCACAGCGTCCTGATCTTGTGGCGGAGGCGATCAAGCCCGATTATGCGCTCGGCTCCCATACCGCCTCTCTGGGACTGGCCTTCTCCAGCCGCGCGTCGCTCGGCACAGTCTATGGCAACGGCGCATTCGTTGGCCAGCACGGCTCATGGAATAGAAGCGTACACAGCGGTTATAAGGTGATCTTCGTGCCATTCCGCGGTGGTAGACCGAGCGGGTCCCCGAAGGATGTGCTCACCGGTTTCCTCGGACATGATGGCAAGGCGATGGGCCGTCCGGTCGGCGTTGCTGTCGATCGGGCCGGCGCGCTGCTCGTCGCCGATGATGTTGGTAATGTCATCTGGCGGGTCAGCCGAGCGAAGGTGCGTTAGCGCCAGTGCCTTTCTGGCCGCTTTTTCCGCAACCGCGATCTCCAGCGCCGAGTATGGCCTTGCCGCCTATATCTACGCACGCGTCTTGCAAGGCACCCGCATGGCATCGAAGATCGAGTCCGTTATGATCGCGCTCAATCGCGGTCTGATGTCCGACCCTGCCGCCCCTTCGGCGGCGTCAAGCAGAGCGGGCTTGGGCGCGAGGGCGGCCAGAAGCATTACAAGCCGAGTTCATGGAGGCGAAATACTCGCCGTGATGATCTGATGAGAGAGATGGCGAAAGACCCATTCCGCACGCGCGATCACGTCCCCGAGTTCGACGACATCGTCGCCGAGATCCGCCGCAGAAGTGCGGAGACCAGGGCGAAAATCCCCATGATCGCTGATGTCGCTTATGGAGCCGGCCACGCTGAAACTCTGGACCTCTTTTTCCCGGAAGGCAGACGCGATCGACTGCCGGTGCATATCTTCATTCATGGCGGCTACTGGCGCATGTTCTCCAAGACAGATTTCTCCTACGTCGCGGCGCGTGTAACCAAAGCAGGAGCGATCGCGGTCATTTTGGGCCATGCGCTGATGCCGGCGGTGAGGATGGCCACGATCGTCGACCAGATACGCCGCGCCAAGCAGTGGGTGGATGAACAAATCGAAAGCCACGGCGGCGACCCCGGCAAATTGACCGTCAGCGGCCATTCCGCCGGCGCGCACCTCGCGACGATGCTTTTCGACGACGACAGCCGACCATCGGGTATCAAAGGAGCGCTCCTGCTCGGCGGCATCTACGATTTAAGGCCGTTGCAAGAGTCGTTCCTCGCTCCTGAAATAGCCATCACCGATGAAGAGGTTGAGCGGTTTTCGCCGATCGACCATCGTTTCGATCCGTCGGTGACAGTCCACATCTCGGTCGGGGCGGATGAAACCCCGCCTTTTCATAGCCAGGCTGCCGCTTTTGCGGAGCATCTGAAAAACCAAGGACTGGGTGTTTCACGAACGAGCCTGGCGAGGATGAACCATATGAGCAGCGTCCGCGATCTGGGCGTACCCGACACAGATGCTGCCCGGTCTTTGGTGCATCTGCTGGCATCTGTTTCAGGAGTGTCGCAATAATCGCGCGGGCTGTGCAGTGTCATGCAACCACGATGGAGGTCCTGCCAGCCTCCGCTTGCGTTACCCCCTTCCGACGAAAGAAGGTGAGCGCTCGAGAAGGAACAAGCTGATCGAGTGCAAGTTGGGACGCTCCTTTGTTGGAGTGAGCCTATGAGGCTTTACAGGGTGGAAGAGATGGTCGGCGACATGCCGATATCCCAATCGCGTAGCCAGCGCAGACACCCCTTGGGAGGCCGCCAGAAAGGCCACCGGCAAGGACGTCACGGCCCGGACAGATGAACGCTTTTGGGTGCGGGTGACCGATGAAGGAAACCGCACGGTTTACAAATATGCCTTCAAGTCTGGTGCCTCGGGCCGCCTTTAGGGTTCTGGCCGGCTTGGCCACAAGACGGACTTAGCTGGGTCCGCAGAAGAGCCCGCCGCACCTCCTCCGCGCGCGGGCTCTTTGCGTCGGGACCGACCCGACAGGGCGCGCTCGACCGTTTCCCGGGAGCCGCGACCAGGAACCGAACTGCAGCGGCCCCGAAGTGTTCCAAGACAACAAAAGCCCGCCGACCGGAGCCGACGGGCTTTGATCTGGCGACTCGAAGGGCCGAACTGGCATTCACTGCATTCCCGTAGCTGCGACTATGACGAGTCCCATCACAGCCGCAACCATGACAGCGATCATAGCGATCTCGAAGCCGCTTCCGCCATCGACAATTTTTTTGCCGGCCATGCGTTTCATACTTTCCGCCTATGCCCGTCTCTGGGCGACAAGCCATCAAACCCCCTTGCTGAAGTCTGCGTAGCGAGAAGGGCGCCGTCATTTAAAAATGATTGTAGGTCGGGCGGGCATGCCGGTCGCCATCTCAGCCGGCCAAGCCGCCCCCACGATGCTGCATCGCTTCGCTCAGAAGACGAAACACGCTGTCGATCTCCTCATATATCTCCTTGGGCGCGATGCCTTGACGCCCGGCAGTAGCCAGGAGTTCGACGACAAGATCGGCAATGACCCCTGGGTCTTCGGTGTTCACGTTTGGCAGATGTTCTGCCATCCATCGGTCCAGAAATTTCAAAGCCCGCGCGCTCATACTGAGGATAATCTGGCCGCTACCTTCGGGTCCTTCCTCGAAATCCGACCCATGCAAGAACCCGCTCGTTTGAGGGGGACGAGCGGGCTCCATGCTTTCAGACGGCACGGATAGAATGCGAGGTCGACCCGTGCCGTCGCGACCATGATCGCATGCCGGTTGAGATGTTCTATTCAGACAGAAGTCGTAGAGACGGACACTTTGGTCCCTACGCTGAAACCTTCGCCTCGCTGCATCATTTGATAGAGTCGGCGAGCATGTGTCCCCTCGTTCGGCGGCTAGTGGCGGATGCCCGCCATCCCTTGTTGCCTGGATGACGGGCCATCTGTGTGAGTACAAGTACCGCGTAAATGGCTAAGGCCCTGGCGCTGATTACCGCTCAGCGCTGGGGCCCTTCATGTATGTGGAGGGCTGAATAGCCCGGCCGTTCCCTCAATCGCGGTGACACAGGATTTCGGCAAGCCGGGCTACCCAGCAGGGCTAGGCGTCGCTGCCTAGCCTACCCTTTCAAGCTCTATCGTCAGTTGGGCGGGGTCCTCGAGGCCTTGTTCGAAAAGGCAGAAGAGCTTGCGCGCGATTTCTTCCCGCTCCTCCCGACGGGTGATGTGATGCTTCTCGCAGTATTCGTCCAGGACTTTGGTGAGCATGTCGAGCTGCGCGGAATCTGCCATGCCATGTGACAACATGCTTGCCCTCCAAGTTTTGGAGCGAAAGCCATGGTGACTGCTTCCAAGCGTCCGCGTGCCTGTACTCGGTCCGGACGACATGAGAACTGTATTCTTGGAATAAGGCCGATACGAGTCAATTTATCTCGACTGAGGTCCGATGGCCCGTAGACCTATTCGAAAGGCGTAGGGGGAGCGGCAAGCCTCCAATACCCTAACCTGCCAAGTGCACGGTGGCGTGGCGCTTGTGCTCGCCGCGAAGGAACTTCAAACTCGGCCGATGATGCCTGGCTTCACCCATTCGACATCATCGGCAAAGGCGCTCGGCCGCGCGACCTGTTCAAGTTCCTGTCAGTGGATGCGCCGATTGCTGGCGCGGAGCCTCGTCGGATGGGCACTCTGACCGAAAGCAATATTCAGTCTATAGCTCTCCGTTGCACAAACGCGGCCATTGCGCCGCTGACTTCCCTAGAGGGTTTGTCAGACAAAAGAGATTTCACATGTACCTAGTGGACCTCACCGCCGACATAGTCTCCGCTTATGTTAGCAATAATCCCGTCCCGGTAACCGGCTTGGCGGATTTGATCGCGTCGGTGTATTACTCGCTCATTGGCGTCGGACACCAAGCGCAGCCCTGCTGCCAAAGCAGGAGCCTGCCGTCAACCCGGAGCGCTCGGTCTTCCCAGACCACATCGTCTGCCTTGAAGACGGCAGGAAGTTCTCAAGTCTCTCAAGCGGCACCTGATGACCGATCACGACCTCACGCCCGAGCAGTCATCGCGCGAAATGGAACCTGCCGGCAGACTACCCGATGGTGGCGCCGAACTATGCAGAGCGGCGATCGGCGTTGGCGAAGGCGTTGGGCTTTCAGCATAAGGCTGCAGCTAAGCCGGCGAAGAAGGCAACCAAGCGGAGCGTGAGGTGAAGGCCCTCTGCGCGGCGGGTGCAAGAGCCCGCTCGTGAGAGAAGGATTGCGAGCGGGCTCCATGCTCTGCCTTCAGGCGGCCCGGATAGAATGCCGGAACTACCCCGTGCCGCCGAAGCCATATTCGCATCCCGCTGGGACGTTCCCTATTCAGACACAAGGCGTAGAGAATGACGCTTTGGTCCCTCCGCTGAAACCTTCGCCGCGGTACATCATTTGATAGAGCCGGCGAGCGGTGATGCCCTATCGTCGGCGGCAGAAGGAGTGATAGATGCCCTTGCCTGGAGTGGCCGGCATCGTCCTTTATCGGGACGCCGCGCCGTGCCATGTTGACCATAAGGGTGCGAGCGCGGCTGTCTTGGGCCAGAAGCGGATTGGCAGCTTCGAGGCTGCGCTCGGCTGCGAGGTCCTGAAGGGTTTCTCACGACGCGACCATCAGACGCCTTCAAAGGCGGCGTCGACGGTCTTCGCCGGGAGCAGCACGCGCCACGGTTCGACGAGACGGCGTGGCCGGGTTTCGCGCCCAGCGCGTAGTGCTTCGATCGTGGGAGCCGTGCCTTCAGGCGCTCCAGGACATCGTCGGTGACGCCGAGCGCGGCGCGTCGTTTCGCGAGCCACCAGCCGGAAACGGAGGCAAGCGACCGGTTGTCCAGCAGTTCGAAACCTTCGCCGACCTGTTCGGGCTGCTCCGCATTGTAGGGCTTGCGGTAGGCTTGATCACCATGAAGGCGAGACGGTACTCGTCCGAATGCGGTGCAAACCTGTTGAGGCTCCACGGCTATTTAGCTTGGCTCAAGGACTCAGTATCGAAAGCACCGCAGTAATGGCAAATCGAATTGCCCCGGCGGCTTGCGCCACCGGAGCTTCTTTGCGTCGTCAAACCCCGGCGTCCGGTCGGCCTGGCGCGGCTACTTCAGCGAATTGTAATCAGCTTGCAATTTTGGCACGGTCAACCCAGGCATTGAACTGTTTCTGATGGGTTTCGATCCATTCATGCGCCAGCTTTTTGATGTTGTTGTCGCTGCCACCCTTTTCGCTGATCGTTTGTTCCCAGGTCGACCAGTCGGCCAGCGGGAACGACATCTGCTCCACGAGCTTCTTGACTGCCGGATTGGCTGCAATGAACTTCCGGTTGGCGACGGCGTTCCAGTTCCATGCCGCCATGGCCATGCGGCATGGATCAGCACCGCCAGCGCAACCGCTGACGCCTGGCACCAGGGCAGACCCCTTGTTAGGGACCGATTCCGGCAAGGCATCGAAGGGCGTCGGCAACCAGACGACATCCTTGCCGGGCACCAGAGCCTTGTTCATCCACGAAGGGCTCCAGGCATAGAAGAATACCGGCTCGCCGCGCTTGACACGGGCGACGGCCTCGACCATCAGCGCCTCATATTTGCCGCGGACCGAATTGACGCTGCCCTTGAGTCCGAATTTCTCAAGCTGGAAGTCGACGACGTCGCCGCAACTCCAGCCCGGATCGCAATTGATGAGGTCGGCTTTGCCGGTCGTGCCGAAAAGAGCAGCGATCTTCGCATCCTTCATCTGATCGAGCGTGGTGATGTTGTTTGCGTCGGCGGTTTTCTTGTCGATCAGATAGCCATTAATGCCACCGCCTTGAATTAGGCCACCGCCGACGATCTCCGCCTCCGCCTCGACCTTCTTGTAACCCGGCTCGCGCTGCGGGAAGTTTATATCGGTCGCGATATCGAGATCGCCCTGGGCCGCCGCCTGGAAGAACAAGGTGGTGTTGAGCGTGCTAAGCTTGACGTCGTAACCGAGTTCCTTCATCGCCGCCATGCCGATCTGGGCAACGACATAATTGGCGCCTAGGCTGTCGGACTGGGCGTACCGCACCGTCTTGCCGCTCCCAGGCAGGTCTTCGGCGAAAGCAGTTTGGCCTAGAGAGGCCGCCAGCACCATGCCGGTGACAAAAAGGGAAAAGGCTTTCAGGCTGTGCTTCATCGATGTTCTCCTTCTGGATTTATCTTTGGACTTCACTGAGTTCGAGGTTCGGCTGTAACGCGGGCGCTTTAAGGGATAGGCAAGTGAATTCCTGGCCGGCGGAACGAGCCGCCGGTGTCTGTTGTCATTCCGGTGGTGGTTGCCGCCGGAGCGATTCCGCTCAATGCGTGCGGTTCGCTGCGGATGTTGCGATGGCCTCCTGCGATCGCTCACCCTTGAAAACATTGAAAAGGTAGCGCAGCACCGACCTGCGCTTGCGGTCGGTCGGCTGGGCAAGCTGCTGGGTGATCCGATCAAGCATCATGGCGAGCAGGACGATGGCGATGCCACCGACGGCGGCGCGACCGACATCGAGACGTCCGAGACCTTGGAGAACCACGAGGCCAAGGCCTTCCGCGCCGATCATGGCAACGACTACGGACATCACCATCGCAGTCAGCACGGTCTGGTTCAGTCCTCCGAGAATGGTGGGGATAGCCAACGGCAGCTGTATTTCCCACAGAAGCTGCCGCTTATCGGCGCCGAATGCGAGACCTGCTTCGACCATTTCCTGCTCTACCATGCGAATACCCAAATTGGTGAAGCGGATTAGCGGCGGTGCAGCTGCTGTTACGACCGCCACTTCGCCCGGCACTGTGCCCACGCCGAACAGCATGACGACCGGCACGAGGTAAACGAACGTCGGTGTCGTCTGCATAATGTCGAGCACTGGCCGCACCACGCTCCAGACCTTGTCGTTACGAGCACACCAGATGCCGGTCGGCACGCCGATGGCGGTGCAAAACACGATGGCCGTGGTAATCAGCGAAAGCGTTGTCATGGCCTCGGTCCAGACACCGATGGCTGCGATCACGACAAGTGAGATGGCGCTGAACACCGCGATGCCGATGCTGGCAAACCGATAGGCGGTCAAGAACACCAGAACGACGAAGATCGGAAACGGAATTTCGTGCAGTATGTAATCGTTGAACGACAACAGGTTTTCGACCGGCCACTTGATTGCAAGAAACAGTGGACGGAGGTGGAGCGCGACCCATTGGACGGCGTCTGCAATCCACTGGTCCACCGGAAAGACGGCTAGATCATCGGCATCAAGCATTGTGGCCTCCCATCGAAGCAGGCGCTGTCGATCTCGCCGCCGAGGCGATCCGTCCAAGGATATGTTCGGGTTCAAGCATGCCGAGGAAGCAGCCGTCCTCGTCAATGACCGCCATTGCCTTGCCGCTCTGATACAAGCCAGCGACATCCACGAGCTTGGTGGTGCCGCTCACCGCGACGAAATCACGCGTCAAAAGGGCATCCACCGGCTTGCCAGCCTTTACCTGTTGCAGGGCCGCAGCGTCGAGACAGCCGACGATGCGGTTCGACGCGTCGACGGCAAAACTCATGGCCTCGGGATGCTCGGCGTCGCCGACGATCCGCGCCGAACCATCGCCTGACACCGTCGAACCGGTGCGCATCACCGACCGTGCGTCAAACAATCGCGACCGGTCGACTTCGCGCGTGAAGGCGGCGACATAATCGCTGCCTGGTTCGAGCACGATCGATTGCGGTGTTCCCTCGCGCACCAATTCGCCCTCGGACATAATGGCGATGCGCGTTCCGAGTTTCAGCGCCTCCTGGAAATCATGAGTGATGAAGAGGATGGTCTTCTTCAGCGTGTGCTGCAGCCGCAGCAACTCATCCTGCATCTCGGTCCTGATCAGCGGGTCAAGGGCGCTGAAGGCTTCGTCCATTATGAGGACGTCGGCATCGGTCGCCAGCGCCCGCGCCAAGCCGACACGCTGGCGCATGCCGCCGGAGAGTTCATGCGGGCGATGATAGGCCCATTTGGCGAGACCGACGATCGCCAGCACCTCTTCAGCGCGCTTGCGTCGCTGCGCGGCGGAAACGCCACGCAACTTCAGGCCGAATTCGGCATTTTCGATCACCGATTTGTTTGGCAACAAGGCAAAATGCTGGAAGACCATGGAGATGCGCGTGCGCCGCAATTCGCGAAGCGCGTCCTCGCGTAGTGGCACGATGTCGATGTCGTCGAGCAGGATCTTGCCTGCCGTTGGTTCGTTCAGCCTGTTGATGCAACGCGCCAGCGTCGATTTGCCGGACCCCGAAAGGCCCATGACCATGTAGATCGCGCCTGAGGGAACGGAAAGCGAGACGTTATTCAGACCGACGACGGCGTCGGTCTCCGCAAGGACGCGCGCCTTATCCGCGCCGGTGGCGAGCAGCGTCATGGCTCTGGTGGGTGAAGGGGCGAAAATCTTATACAGATTCTCTACTCTCAATCGCTCTGTCACCAATGGCTCCCATGTTTCAACGATACGGATGTTCCCGATCCGCAATTTCTTGACGAGGATCAATTAAGGGGGCATGTCAGCTAGATCGTCTTCCGCGAACACGGAGGATTTTTGCTGCTACACTTCCTCCAAACCGAGGTGCATTTACTGCAGTGCAACTCCACCGTGCGCCGGTTGGCTTCAGGGTTTGCCTTGCGTTTCCCTTCTCCTATTGGAGTGGTGAAAAATCGGTCGGAAGAAGGATACGGTTTTCCGCGCTTTCGATCGCGCCGTCAGTTTCGGAATGAAGGCCCGCCAGCGCGCATCTGCCGACAACGTGCGCCGGCGCGCCACGCGATCGGCGAAATCGACATATCGCCACAGATGGACCACCTGGTTCAGCGGCCCGACCTCGGTGACGAAATAGCCGATCAGTCCGCCGAGAATCGGTTCCTGGATTGCCAGCCCCTCCTCGCGCACAAGCTTCAGATATTCGGAAGTTTTGCCCGATCTTATGCGATAGATACGCTCTTCAACGATCATTTCACGGTCTCCGGCACGGTCAAAAAATCCGCCATCATCGATGCGACGAGATCGGGGGCTTCCGTCAGGATCGAATGCCGCAGCCCCGGAAGGACGCGGAGCTCGGAGCCTGGGATGCGCTCATGCATATATCTTGCCATGCGCGGATTGGAGCCTGCATCCTCCTGGCCGGTTGCAATCAACGTCGGGCAGCGAATCTGGTCGAGAAAACCGCCGAAGTCGGTCTCGGCGAGAACCCGGTAGGCAGAAGCGTAACAGTCCGGATCGTTCTGAGAATTTCGGTGCCTAAGCGTCGCGATCAGATCGGGATTCTTCTTCTGGAAATCATCAGTCAGCCAACGCGACAGGGAGGCGTCATAGTGCGATCCCGGTTCGCCGCTGCGGAGAGCGGCGAGGCGGGCGAGAACGCGCTCCCGCTCCTCGGGCGTGCGTCCCGCGACCGTCGAGAGGAGAATCAGGCGCTGAATGCGCGGAAGATGCGTCAGTGCCAACCGCTGTGCGATCAACCCGCCAAGCGAAAAACCGGCCAGATGGAAACGGTCGAAGCCGACACTGTCCGCCAACGCAAGTGTTTCGGCAACGAAATCGTCGATCTCGTAGCGGCCTTTGACGCGCGACGAGTTTCCGTGACCCCGAAGGTCGAACGTCAAGATGGTGAACCGATGCTTCAGCCGCTCGACGACCCCGCTCCAGGCTTCAAGGTAGGAACCGACACCGTGGATGAGCACCAGCGGCTCTGCCCCATTGCCGTCAACCCTATAGTTCAGGACCACATCTCCGACCGTATGACACTGCGTATCAGTCATCCTAATACCCTGCCGCGGCCAATTGCTGGGTTTCGCGCTCGCGTTGCGCAAAGAAGGGCATGACCTCGTCTGTGAACAGGCGAAGCGTCTTCTTCTGCAGTTCGAAGGGCAGATTGAAGCTGAGGCCGAGACAATATTGATCGACGCCAGCTGCTTCGTAGTCGAGCAGCTTCTCGATCACTTCGTCGGGCGTTCCGAACATCAGGTTCTTGCGGATATTTTCCGGGTTGTAGTTGTCGCGGCCCTTAACGCTTTCGAAGGGCACGGCCTCCGGGAAACCGTTCTTCACGGTGCCAATGTTCTGCATGAGGTTTTCGAAATAGCGACCATAGTTCATGCTGTGCTCGACGGCGAGATGCCAGTCGTCGGCCCTGTCGTAGACACAAGTGCGCCGCTGCATCATGAATTTTGGGCGTTTCACCTCGGGATGATCGGCGACCGCCTTGTTGAACTTGCTGGCGAGCACGCCGATTTCCGCCGCCGGAAGCGAGAGCGGCGTGGAGAGGATGTTGGCGCCGATGCCGATCGCCCAGTCGAAGGTGCCAGGATCGCGGGCGGCGACCCAGATGCGAGGACCTCCCTTCTGTAGCGGCTTCGGCACCGAGGTCGCTCGCGGAAAATTCCAGTACTGGCCCTCATGCGCATAGTCACCGGCCCAAAGCTTCTGGACCGCTGGCACCAGTTCCTTCATGTAGCCGACGCCCTCCTGCTGCTGGACGCCCGGCGCCATACGGTCGAACTCGTACTGATAGGCGCCGCGGGCGATGCCGAATTCCAGGCGCCCGTTCGTAAGGTGATCGCACAGTGCGGCTTCGCCAGCGAGACGGATTGGATTCCAATAGGCGGCGGCAAGCGTTGCCGTTCCCAGGCGGATACGGCTCGTATGCTGGGATAGCCACGTGAGGATCTGAAACGGATTGGGTGATATCGTGCACTCGATTGTGTGGTGCTCCGGCGTCCAGATCGTCTCAAACCCGCCGGCGTCCGCGATTTTGGCAAGTTGCAGCAGATTGTCCATTACGGCCGTCATCGAGGTTTCTGGCGAGAAACGCTCCATGCCCAATGAGACGGCAAATTTCATTTCAATCTCCCTTGGATGGTTTGTCCCAGCGTTTCTGACGGTCAGCGCAGTCGAATGACAAAGGGATCCTGCATGGCGCCGGAATAGTCGATGACGACATTTTTTGCCCTGGAGAACTCGCGCATGACGTCGAAACCGCCACGCCTGCCGTAACCACTTTCCTTAAAGCCGCCATTTGCGGACATGTAGGCTGCTGACCGGTAGGTGTTGATCCAAACGGTACCTGCATCGATGCGGTTGGCGAAGCGCATCGCCCGGTCGATATTCTGGGTCCAGATCCCGGACGCGAGGCCGTAGCGTGTGTCGTTGGCGAGTTCGATCATGTCTTCTTCCGAGGAAAAGGGCATGACACCAACGACCGGTCCGAAAAGCTCATCGCGCATGAAGGACATATCGTTCTTGGCGTCGATCATGACGGTCGGCTCGAAATACCAGCCGCGGGCGAGTTCTTCCGCCTGAGGACGGTTGCCGCCTGACGCGATCCGTGCCCCTTCCTTGACGCCCGAAGCAACGTAGGACTCAACTTTCGTCAGCTGCGCCGCCAGGGCCAGCGGGCCGATATCCGTCTTGTCCTCCAACGGGTGGCCGACGGTGATGCGGTTGGTGCGTTCCACCAACGCTTCGATGAAGCGGTCGTAGACGCTGGCCTCCACGAAGCAGCGCGAGCCGGCGACGCAGGTCTGGCCCGCAGCTGCGAAGACGCCCGAAACGACCCCATTAACGGCCTTTTCGATATCAACGTCGGAAAAGATCACGTGGGGAGATTTGCCGCCGAGTTCCATCTGGCACTGCGCAAGGTTGGTCGCCGCGTTAGCAGCAATTTTACGGCCGGTATCGGTGCTGCCGGTGAAGACGTATTTTGCGATGCCCTTTTGCCGCGTCAGCGCGTCGCCGGTTACCGCACCCGTTCCCGAGACGACGTTGACAACGCCGGCCGGAAACCCCGCTTTCATGATTAGCTCGGCCAAGGCCAGCGTCGAGGCCGTCGCGTGCTCGGAAGGCTTGATGACGATGGTGTTGCCAATCGCCAAGCAGGGAGCGAGCGTTCCTGTCAACATCATCAGCGGCGAGTTCCAGGGTGTGATCATGCCGACGACGCCGATCGGTTCGCGCATGTTGAAGTTGAGCTGGTCCAGCTTGTTGACCGGGATCGTATCGCCCTGCAGTTTGTCAGCCATGCCGGCAAAGTAAGCGTAAGAGTCCGGGATCGAGCGCATCTGCGCCCGCATTTCTTTGATCAACTTCCCATTGTCGCGTGTTTCGATCAGCGCCAGGTCGTCGGCGTTGGCAAGAACCAGATCGGCCAGCTTGCGCACCAGCTTTCCGCGATCGGTCTGCGTCATACGTCGCCAGGCAGGATTGACGAATGCCTTTTGCGCCGCCTCAACCGCCAGTCGCACATCGTTGGCGTCGGCTTCCGCAAACTGATACCAGGCCTCCGCGGTGGTCGGGTCGAAACTGTCCAGGTAGCGACCGGATGTCGGTTCGACAAACCGGCCGTCGATAAAGAGGTTGAGGCGCATTCCCTCGAGCGATTTCACCGTTGTCTTCATCGTCGCTTCCTGATTTCGGGTTAGTCTTGAATGGCCTGATGCCACGAACGGGCCTCGCCCTCGATCATTGCGAGTCGCCCGCCGTCGCCGGAATCCATGTAGATGCCAAAGCGTTCCTGCTTGCGCTCGCGGACATAGCGGCGGAGCATCGCCCGCAATTCCCGGGTCGGGATGAGGTCATAGGGCAGCTTGTCAATGGCAAAGAACCGCAGGTCTTCCGGCAGGTCGCGCCCTTGTCCGCCATCGGCAAGTCGGGCGCGATAGATCAAATAACCGGGGTCGCAGTCGGCAACATCGAAGATCGAGTAAAGAAAGGTGTTGTCCGACAGCAGCTTGAGGGATTTGCCGTCGTCGAGCGGCAGTTCGCTGCCGGCCTTACGGCGTTTGGCCGTTGGCAGAGCCCAGCCACCGCTTCCATCCGCTCGCAGCAGGATCTCACCGCTAGCTTCGATCAGATATCCGATGATCATGTTGTGCGAGGCCAGCCAGCCGGACGGCAGCGGATCCTTGACGCTTGCGTATCGGCCGCGGCAAAAGCCGAGCGGCGCTGAAGGGCTCGTACCGAAAGCCTGCACCTGGCCGATCAGGACGACATGATCGCCTGCATCGACCCTGTTGTAGGTCGTGCAGTCGAACCAGGTAAGGCTGTCCGTCAGGATTGGAGCGCCGGTATGAACGCGGTCGTGATTCACGGAGTGGAACTTATCGGGGGATTTCGAGGCGAAGGTCGCCGAGATGTCGACCTGTCCCTCATGTAGCAGGTTAACGGCAAAGGAATCCGCCGTCGTAAAGGCAGCAAAGCTTGACGCCGATTTTGCGACGCAGACCAGCAGTAGCGGCGGATCGAGCGAAACCGAGGTGAAGGAATTAGCCGTCATGCCGCGCGGATCGCCGTCCGTGTCCCGCGTGGTGATGACGGTGACGCCGGTGACAAAGGTTCCGAAAGCCCGACGCAACGCGATTGGGTCGATGGCCGTCGGAATCTTTGCGGTTCCCGTGGTCAACATGGGATCAGCGCCTCCTGGTGGTTGATAGCGGGAAGGCTAATCGCAAGAAGAGCGACCTTCTTCCTTCATTCAGCCGGAAGGGCGCGGAAAATATTGCTGCTGTTTGCGGTAAGAGAGGAAGGGTGCCGATCTGCCGTCCCGAGGGTCAGGTCGATTGACCTTCAGCCAAGGAACGACCTTCCGTGACACCATGCAGGTGAATGGCCAATTCGATGGCAAAGCGCCGCTCTGGCGTCTCGACATCGATGCCGAACATTTCCTCGATTCGCGACAGGCGATAGCGCAGCGTGGTTACGTGCAGGCCCATCGCATCGGCGCAGGCGCCGCTGCGACAGCCCTCCCTCAGATAAGTCGACAGCGTTTTCAGATAGGGCGTGCCATGCTGGCGGTCATGGGCGGCGATGGCGCCGACGCTTTCCTGCACGAAAGCGCGTACGTCGTCGACGCCCGCGGCTGCTACGAGCATCGGCAACGGCCCGAAATCCTGCCCGGACAGCGCACCGGTGCGACCGAACGAACGGGCGATGGCAATCATGCGACTGCAGCGATCCCAAGCTAACGGATAATCCGTCAGCGTGGCACAGACGTTGCTGGCGATGACGATCGGTTCTTCGTCAAAATATTGGCCCAGATCCGCTGCGATGCGCCGCATCAGTTTCGATGTTCGCTCCTGTTTCCAGACCTCGTCATAGGGAATGAGGCACACCAGCCCGCCATCGATGGCCACGACGCACGCGGGAACGGAAGCTTGCTGCATGATACGGGCGAGACTGTGATGCAGATCGACGGACGTTCCGCCAAGATTCTTCGCGCTCTCGGGAAAGTCGACAACGACGATTTGCTTGGTTGTCATGAAATTGATGCCGAGCCGCTGGGCCCGCTGCTGGACATCTGCCGCGTCGCGCCAACGCCGCTCCACGACCTCGAAGAAAAGCTCGGTCTGCGTGCGGGTTTCGAAACGGAATCGGATGAAACTGCGCATCATTTGGACGCTGAGCGCAAACTTGGCGCTGTCAAGCAACAACTGGTCCAGATCGCTGAAGGCACGCGACGTGGAAAAGATGATCAATGCCCCGACAAGTTGGCGGTCGACCGTCAAGGGCTCGATGCGGGCGGCGAGATTGAGCCGCGAGCTGCCGTCATCGAGAAAAAGCGTCGCCCCGCTGTTGCCGCCCCGCTCAATTGTTTCGCGTGCTGTCTTTCCCAGTTGTCGGCTCAGCGGACCGGCCGCTGCTGATTGCCAAGCGGCATCATCGAACTGCACCTCGCTTGGCGAGCGGCCGGCGATAATCTGGTTCGCAGTAAAATCGACGACGACGACCGGATTGGGCAGCAGGTTGCCGACCATCGCCGACAATGAAGAAACTGAGCCGTCTGCAAGCACGTGTTCAAGTAGGGAGGTGTGCGCCTTGAGCGCCTTTTGCAACCTGTCTCCGGCCTGCCGTTCGGCTTCCAGCCGCTGCTCCCTCTCGATCGCGATGGCGCCGAGATGGACGATCATACCCAGAAACGCCAAATCCTCTCCCGGGACCTCCATGATATCCCGCGACACAACGCTCAGCACCATTGGCCGGCCCTCGAAGTCGCTGCAGTTCATAGGCATGACAAGGACGGTACGGTAATCTCGCTCGAAAGCTTCGCGGCGATAACCTGGAAACTCCTCGGATTCGCGCACGTCGCGGATATAGACTGGCTCGTTCCGCTTCAAGGCGATCAGCGAGGGGCTCGTCGCCAGTTCCCAACGGTCAGGGAGCGTTCGCTCGATCAACGTCGGATCATAGCGAACCATCACATGAGCATAACCATGAGCGGCGTCGATCGACATGATCGAACCGAGCGTCCAGTTTGCATGGCGGCAGGCGGCGAAAACCAAGTGCTTCAGGATCATGACAAGATCGCCGCCGGAATTGATCTCACTTGCGACATCTTTGAGAACCGAGATTTGCGCCTTCCTGTCCACAATCGCTCCCTGCGCCACGACCCGCTGAGTTAGGCATGTGCGGGAGCTGAATTCTACATCGTTTCGAAGTGCCGGCCATTCTGTTTTTCCTCCCTAACGGAGGAAGACAGTCACCGTCGTTGCTCATTAGGTTGCGCCACAATCCAGCGAACAGATGAGGAATCCATGGATCTCGGAGTGAGAAAGTTCTGCACATTCATCGAGCAAGTATTCGTCGAGGGTGGCAAGAAAGCCGACCAACCGATCTCCATGGTGGTGGTCGCAGCCGTCTTGAAGAACCCGTGGGCCGGTCAGGGGTTCGTTGAAAATTTGCGCCCTGAGATTCTCCGGTTGGCGCCGGGTCTTGGCGCCGAAATGACCAAGCGGTTGGTGGCGCTCTTGTCGGCGGATAAGGTCGAAGCTTACGGCAAGGCGGCTTCGGTCGGCGTCAATGGCGAGATCGAACATGCATCGGCGCTGATCCATACCTTGCGGTTCGGCAATATGTTCCGCACGGCGGTAAACGGCACGACCTATCTGAGCTTCACGAATACGCGCAACGGGCCCGGCGCCCTTCTTTCCCTGCCGATGACCCACAAGAGCGAAACCGGCAAACGCTCCCACTTCCTGACGGCCAACTTCCAGGTTCCGGACGCACCCGGTGCGGATGAGGTGCTGATCGCCATTGGCGCCTGTGATGGCGGGCGGGCGCATCCACGTATCGCCGACAGGTTCCAGGACATGGCGGAAATGGAAGCTGAGGGGCAGGCACGCTGAGCTTCGTCTTTCGCAGCAATCCCGGGGCGCCGAAATGACCTTCCTCTATGATGCCAATGCCGAACGCGGCGCCGAGTGGACAGCGCTCTTGCCTTCCACTATTGCGCGGACGCGGTCGACCCGCGTTCGGTGAAGTATCTTGGCGTCTGGCATCCGCCCACAGACCTAAGCGCGAAGTACCCGAACCTTGAGGTGCTGTTTTCGCTGGGGGCTGGGGTCGACCAGTTCGATGTCGACGCCTTGCCGGCCGGGTTGCCCGTCGTGCGGATGATCGAGCCAGGCATTTCCGACGCGATGGCAGAATACGTCACGCTGGCAGTACTGGCATTGCATCGTGATCTCCTCGCCAATCGTGTGCAGCAGGCGGGCGGCGATTGGCAGCCCTTGCGTTTCCGGCCGCCAGGTGCGTTGCGCATCGGCGTGCTCGGAACCGGCGTGCTCGCGAAGACTTCACTTTCGGCGCTTCAGCCCTTCGGCTTTCGGTTGAACGCCTGGAGCCGGTCTCGCCAATCGATTGGAGGCGTCGAATGTTTCGCCGGTAAAGCCGAGATGGATAAGTTCTCAGTCAGCGCGATATCCTCGTTTGCCTGCTGCCGCTGACATCCAAGACGGCTCGAATTCTGAATGGTGCGTTGTTCGCAAAACTCCCGCCCGGCGCGGCGATCGTCAACTGCGGGCGTGGTGGCCATTTGGTGCAGCCGATCTTCTCGTCGCGCTCGACAGTGGCAGGCTTTCCGGCGCAGTTCTCGACGTCACCGATCCGGAACCCCTGCCGGCGGATCATCCTTTGCGTCTGCATGAAAGAGTGCTACTCACCCCGCGCGTAGCCAGCATGACCCAGCCGGAAACGGCCGTCGAGGTGGTGATAACAATATCCGCCGGCATCAGGCCGGACAGCCACTAATCGGTCTCGTAGACCGCCACCGTGGACAAGCCGCAAAAAAAGGGAGGCGCACCGGCGCCAGCTAGTTGGGCTGCGCGCCAGACGGACAGGGTTCTTGCCCGCTTGCATTGTGGCTGCTGCGAAAGGCTTGAATTCCGCCGCGGCGCTAAGTACGGCACAAGTCCATGGTTCCGCCGGGAGTATGCGAGGTGCCCGTCAACCCAAGCGCTTCGTTTTAGAGTAGGCCGGCGTCTTGCAATGGCCGGGGTAATAAATGCCAGGATCAAAGATCGTCGAGGAGCGTACGATCCTCACTTGAGGATAATGCCGCCACCGACAAAGCCCGACACCCTCCCCGCGATGAGCGAGTGTCCGCGCGATGCAGCAAGGGCCTCGCGAGGAGGGTCGCTGCCCGCAATAAATCGCTTAGCCGGTATGTGAGACCGCCGAAAGAGCGTCAACAACGCGTCGGAAGCGCGCAGCGGGCCACCCGGTCTTTGAGGGTCGTATTTGAAATGCATGAGCCTAAATTGCTAGCCGATGGAGCGAGGCAGCGGCCATCCTCAACAGGCGCCTCTCGGCTTGGGACGGCCTTTACCACAGAAAATCAATAGCTTGCGGGGTGGTTCGCCAATTCATGTCCTTCGTATGATTTTGTGTGGTCTGGCGAACTCATTTTAGGCCCTTGGATTAAGACGTCCGCCGCATCACGACGCGGAGCATATAGCATCGCAAGTAGGTTGGTTGCGGGGACACGCAACCACCGATACCGACACTCGCTGATCGTGGCTGTTTGAGTAAGGTCCGATAATCAACCCGATTCGCAAGATGAGTCTCTGGCAGACTCAGAGGGTCGTCGTTTTCTTCGGAAATCAATACGTGGATGGTTCGCCAACCCATTTCCTTCGTATGTGCTCACTTGGGACGGCAAACCGGAAGGCTCCGAATAAGAGGGACCGTAGGCTACGAACACCAAGGTTGTGATAGAGAATGCTGGCGCAATCAGAGCGCGGCAAAACCTCTTGAGGCAGCAAGCACGGGTCATGCGATATCTTCCGGAAGTTTTCTTCATCGAAAGTCTCCAGCCCGAGGACGAAGGCAACGGCCGGTTTGAAGGCAGCTACCTATCCGGGATACTGGGGCTCCACGGAAAGCATCCCGTCTATCGCTACGTCAGAACGAGACATGATTTCGAAGAGGCAGTGATCGAGTTTGGCAATTCGGAATGCCGCTACCTTCATATTTCGGCGCACGGCGAAGCGGAGGGCATGAACACGACCAACGGTGAGGAGATAGATTTCGACGAACTCGCCGAGCTTCTGAAACCCCACCTACACAACCGCCGCCTGTTTCTCTCGGCCTGCTCGATGGTCCACAAGGATCTCGCCGAAGAGATCATGCCGGGCAGTGGCTGCTATTCGCTGGTGGGTCCGACCGAAGACATACGTTTCACCGATTCTGCGGTCGTGTGGTCATCGATGTACCACCTCTTGTTCCGCGAGAATGCCGAGCGCGTCACGCGCGGGCCGATGCAGGACATTCTCCAAAAGGTATGTGCGCTGTTTTCCGTCAAGTTCGCGTTCTTCACAAACGACAGCAAAGCGCAGAGAGGCTATTCAGAGGTACGTATTGAATGAGGCGCGGCCAGACAGCCGGTCCGTCATGCTCCTGCGAGGAATCGTAGTTCAGCGATCGTACGCGAAGCGGGGCGTCCAGCTTTTTTCCAGCTCGGCTTCCTCGTCTTCTTCTTCAAGCGGATCTTCCGGAAGATGCTCGCCGGTCAGCACCGTCAGCGTGTAACCATAGCTGCCAAGACCGATGATCTCTTCGTCAAGGACAACTCTTCCGGACCCATCAAACCAGGTGGCGAGGTCAGTTTCATCGACCGCGCGCTCGGCGCGCAGGACGTTCTTGGGATCAGAATTGAAGCGGCGTGTCGCGCTTAGCGGGAGCGGTGCACCCTTGCGCAAGAAAGCAAGCTTGCCGAGATTCTTGAAGGTATCGGATGTGAAGGCATAGGCGATCTGGTCGCCTTTGCTGACGATGACCGCCATGGGATAGGCGCCGCATTCCGCGGCTCGGATCGCGGCGGCGGTAACCGAGCAGCGGGCTTCTTCGGCGAGCTTCAGGATGCCGTCGAGACCGATCTGGTTATCCGACAAGAAGCGCCGTGTCAGCTTCGAGGGCAGCAGCAGCCCGCTTGCAAAATGATCGGCCTCCAGTTCGATCGATGTGTTCTGCGTGAAGTTGGCACGAGAAAAGTGCGTGCCGCCGGCACCGATGATTTCCTCCGGGTGTCCTGGTAAAAACCAGTGGCCCAGTTCATGGCAGATGGAGAAGTTCTCGAATCCCTCGTTGTCGTGTTCGGTCGAGTAGATGATGGTGGCGTTATCTCCGGCAAAGATGATCGCGCCCGAGACGCCTTTGACATCAGCCGGCTTGGCGACGAGGGCGATGTCTCTTGCCTTCGCAATCTCATGCGGTTTGACGGGAAACTGCGTGTATCCGAATTCTTCCGCAATCTTCTCGCCACGCTGGGTCGCCATCCTGAGCTGAAAACCGGGCATAACCGTCCCTATGTCTTGTCCTTGATCATGGTGTCGATTAGATTCTGAATGAAATCGCGATCCCTTGTGCTGAGCTTTTCTTCATCGCGGAAAGCGGTGGTCGCGGTTTTGGTGCCAAGAAGATAGTCGGCCGATACATGGAGCGCCTTGGCGAGTGCACGCACGTTGTCGAAAGAAGGTTTGCGTCGCCCTGCCTCGAAGTGGGCAATGGCACTGGGTTGCATTCCGGCGTCCCGCGCCAGTTCGGACTGGCTCATTTTCCGGTCGTCCCGGACCTTGCGGAGACGGTCGGCGAAGCTGGCTGGCATGCTTGACTGGGTCATGACGAAAGCGTATAGTATCCTTTGTTAAATCGTCAGCCCCACCGGGGCCTTTTTTCGGCGCCTGCCTATGACAGAACGTCAAGAATTGTATGACGATACGCAGGAATGGTCAAGAATCAGGAGCTGATTATGACAGGCAAGAACCAGCATGTCGTTCCGCACGGCGAAGATTGGGCCGTGCGCGGCGCAGGGAACGAAAGGGTGACCTCGATCCATCCGACGCAGGCCGACGCCGAGCGGGCGGCACGCGAGATCGCGATCAACCAGCGCAGCGAGGTTGTCATCCATCGCCCGGACGGGCGGATACGCGACAAGAACTCCTACGGGAACGACGATTTCCCGCCGGAAGGATGAGCGCGTGACGCCGGCTGCCTCTTCTCCTGAGAACCCGCCCATCCGTCGGATTCTGTCCATTGATGGCGGCGGAATCATGGGGACGCAGCCGGCTTCGTTTCTTGCGGCTATGGAGGAGGACCTTGACCACCCGATCGGCGACTATTTCGACCTGATCGCCGGCACGTCGACCGGCGGCATCCTCGCCATTGGACTTGCGATGGGGATACCGGCAAGGGAGCTGCTCGACCTCTACGTCCGGCGCGGGCCGCATATTTTCGGTCAGTCCGGCGGCATGCTGGAAAACCTTGCCGGCGATCTGTGGCGGAGGCTGAAGCATGCCGTCGCGCCGAAGCATGATGCCGAGCTTCTGCGCAAGGAGCTCGTTACCGTTCTGGGCGACCGGCGGATCGGAGATGCCAGGAGGCGGCTGCTGGTGCCGGCGTGGGATGCTGACCACCGTGGCGTCTACATCTACAAGACCGCGCACCATCCGCGCCTCAAGACAGATTTCAAGCGGCACGCCGTCGATGCCGCCATGGCGACGGCAGCAGCGCCCACTTACTACCGCCGGCATCGCACGGCCGATGATGTCGGACTGCTTGATGGTGGCGTATGGGCGAATAATCCGATCGCACTGGCGGTGGTCGAGGCGACAACGCTTCTTGGCTGGCCGGCCGGCAGCCTGCGGGTCCTGAGCCTTGGCTGCGTGAACGAGGTCTACATGCTCGGCGAGGCTCCCGGTCTCGGCGGGCTCGCGTTCGATGTGACGCGGCTTTTCATGGACGGGCAGTCGCACGGCGCGCTTGGCGTGGCCAAGCTGATTACCGGGCATCAGTACGAGCGCGAGGCCATTTTCCGGTGCTGCCCGGATGTGCCGAAAGGCTTCTTCAAGCTCGACGACACCAGGAAGATTACACAGCTGAAGGGGATGGGGGCCTCATCGGCACGCAAGGAACGTTCGCGGCTTGAGCCTGTGTTTTTTTCGGAGCCGGCAGAACCCTTCGAACCCGTCTACAAGCTGAAAGGCCCCAAGCCATGAACCAGATGCTTCTCGCATCGTCCACCGCATATTCTCCGCTGCGCAAGGCGGAGATTTATTCGCTCCTCGACGAAATTTGCCAGATGCTCGAATTGACGGCCGCCCAGTTCGAGGCGGCGCGCACCAGCTACGAGGCCGTGGCCGAGTGGCTGTCGGCGTCGGACAACCCGATCCTGCGACTGATCGAGGTCTATGCGCACGGGTCGGCCGGCCTTGGTACGACCGTCCGCCCGATCGCGCGCGAAGATTTCGATGTCGACCTGATCTGCAAGGTGTTGCGGTTCACCGCCGATCGCCTACCGGCCGAGCTCAAGCGCATTGTCGGCGACCGGCTCAAGGAGAACGCCCGCTACGCCTCGATGCTCGAGGAGAAGAAGCGCTGCTGGCGCCTCAACTATGCGCGCGAGTATCACCTCGATATCTCGCCGACCATCGTCAACACCGAGTGCGCGAACGGCGGCGAACTCGTCCCGGACAAGAAGCTCCGTGAGTTCAAGCCGACCAATCCCAAAGGGTACAAGGCGCTTTTCGACCGGCGCGCAAGCCTGCGGCCGGTCCTGCGCATCAATAAGGCGCTCGCGGCTCAGGACCGGGCGGCGGGCGTTGAGCCCTTCCCCGTCCACAGCGTCGCCAAGGGTATCCTGCGCCGCATCGTTCAGTTGTTGAAGCGTCACCGCGACATCCATTTTTTTGAGGTGACCGAGGATGTCGCGCCAATCTCGATCATCATCACGACCCTGGCGGCCCAGGCGTACGAGTATTGCGTCACGAACTTCCCCTTCGACTCCGAACTCGATGTGGTGATCGAAACCATCCGGATGATGCCGCACTTCATCGAGCGGCCGTTTGTGAATGGTCGCCGGCTTTATGTCGTCGCCAACGAGACCGCGATCGGCGAGAACTTCGCGGAGCGCTGGAATACCGAGCCGGCGCGGGCCACGGCGTTCTACGCCTGGCACGGGAAAGCGCTGGCGGACTTCGAGGGGCTGCGGGATCTGGAAGGCGTCGATCTCATTGCAAGAAGCCTTGGCAAAAGCCTCGGCGATTCCGTTGTCGAAAAGGTGATGGATTCCAGGACGCAGGCGGTGTCTCAAGCTAGGGTCGGCAACAAACTCTACGTGGCGCCGGCGGTTGGCCTGACGCTGTCGACGCCGGCTAACGCGACCCAAGTACGGCCGAATACATTCTTCGGAGACTAGGCGTGCGGCCCGGCACCCGTCCCGATCTGACACCGGCGCAGCAGTTCATATTTCTGCGCGCCAACCCGGTTTGTGCCGGAACAGGCCGGCTGTCTCCTACCGGATTGACCTGGGAATATCGCGTAAGGCCGACGCCACTGAGTCGGGAATACCTGGTGCGCATTGCCTTCGATCGCGGTGATGTCCCCGACGTGTTCATCATTGAGCCCGACCTTCTCAAACTCGCCGACGGCCGCCCACTGCCGCATGTCTATCATAACCCCTTGCGCCTGTGTCTGATCCTGCCGGGAACGCGGGAATGGACCGGCACGATGCGGATCGATCAGACCTTCGTTCCTTGGACCGCGACGTGGCTCTTTTATTTCGAGGAATGGCTGGTGTCTGACGAGTGGAAAGGCGGTGGCCAGCATCCCGAGGAGAATGATGCCGAGCAATATAGTCGCTCCGTGAGGCGAGCGGTGCGATGAACAGTCCGAAGCGAAGCCGCGACATCTGACGAAGACCGGCACGACCCGCCTCACCATCGAATACAACAAGACAAAATGGATGGCGACGCGGACGACTGGGTAATCGCGGCAGCGTGCTTTCACAGCACTCTGCCGCTTGCTGAAGAACAAAATGCGCAGCAATAATTTGAATAACCCGATCCCCGGCTGAACACGTTGGTTGCACATCTGAGGGTTGGGCGATATGAGCCTATTGGTATTCAATCTAGGAGCATGACGATGTCCGAAGACGCCAATAATCTCATCGAGCTTACTGCGGATATCGTTTCCGCCTATGTCCAGAAGAATGCGGTTCCGGTCTCTGGATTGCCCGACCTGATCGCTAGCGTAAATTCGGCATTGATTAATATTGGACAGGCAACTCCAATCGAAGAACCGGCTCCAAAGCCGGCAGTGAATCCCAAGCGCTCCGTGTTTCCGGACTATATCATCAGCCTTGAAGACGGCCAGAAATACAAGTCACTCAAGCGCCATCTGGCAACCCGGCACGGAATGACGCCTGATGAATACCGGGCGAAGTGGGGGCTGGCGAAAGACTATCCAATGGTCGCTCCAAACTATTCGGCTGCCCGATCAGCGCTGGCAAAGTCGTCGGGTTTGGGAAGGAAGACTGCTCCGCCCAAGAAACCTGGCTCCAAACGTAAGGCGAAAGCCTGACTTGTAAAACTTGGCGGGCCGATTGCAGAGGCTGAAGGCTGCGTGGCTAGTTTCAAGAGCCTGTCCTCCCCGGAACATCCCGCACTACGCATTGTCTGCTGTCGAAGCTGATCGCCGGTGCGGTTTCTCCGACGCGCCGGCGCCAGGTACACCTTCCTTTCTGGCCTTGGCAAATGCCCGGTCGCTTTCCAGAAACTCCAGCAGCATGAACGGAATGAGCTCAGCCACTGTTTCAGACTCGCCATACGCCTGCCGGTAAAGGACGGCATAGTCGTTGAGTGCTTGGCTTAAGTCGGCGCTGACAGTGATGGTGATCTTCGACGGTGTCCTCTCCGGAAGCTTTCCTAGTTTCAGGTTTGCCATGAGCCCTCCTTTTCAGCCCGCGTACGGCCGGAGCACGATGTCCCTGTGCACGATCACGCGCAGCGGCCAACCGGGGCGCACTGTGATTGTCGGCTGAATATTGAGGTTCATTTCGGTGATGCGCTGGCCGGCTTGACTTACGTTTTGTTGAGTGGATTCCCGGATCGCCTTGACGAGGTCGCTTTCGTTTTCTCCAAAGCTCAACTCGGTGCCGACGCCCAGCAATGTGGCCAGCGCAACGCCCTTGATCAGCTGCCAGGTGTGGAAATCCACCTTGTCTTCAAGCCCCGCATAGCCGGCAGTGTCTGTCGCCGGCAGATTGTCGATTTCGATCGAGGAACCATCGGGCAGGATTATGCGCTGCCAGACCAGCAGCGCGCGCTTCTGCCCAAAGGCGACGACGCTGTCATAGGTGCCGATCAGACGCGAGCCTTGCGGGATGAGCAAGGTGCTGCCGGTGACGGTGTCGTGCACATTCTCGGTGACCTGCGCAACGACCAGCCCGGGCAAGTCGGAATTGATCCCTGTGATCAGGCTTGCCGCGATGACGCTGCCGGCCATGAGCTGATAGGGTGAAGCTGGCGTTTGCAACGCATGCGGATTGTAGATCCCGTTTGTGTCTCGCTGGCTGATGAAATCCAGTTTGCGCTGCTGATTGTTCTGGTCGCCTTCGGCTGGTGCAACCGAAGCTGACGTGCCGGCGGCACCGGTTTGCGGAAGCGCTTCAAATTGCTGCTGGCGGGCTCGCCCGTTGTCCGGAGCATCGGCCTGCTTCGGTCGATTATCGATCCGGAACATGACTTGCGACTCGCGCGCCGAAATCGCCTGCTGGGCGAGCCGTTGCTCTTCCGCGGAAACCTCCTGCCCGGGCGCGATGCCGAGCTGGCGTTGCCGCTCAAGAATGGGGCGGCCGAGATCGCCGGGCAGCGGCGGTCCAAGCACCGGCGGTTTTGGCTTGATCGCGGAATAGTCCTTAGGCAGGCTATCGAGACCCTCAGCTGTCGGCTTGCGTTCAGTGTTATAGCGGTCTTCCGTCAAGTCCTGGATGCGCAGAGCTGGCCCCCTCAGCGCGATCATGATGACGCCGAATATTGCGCCGGATCCGAGCGCCGCGATTGCGGCGATCACGCCGCGCCTGAAACGCACAGCACGACGAGGCGAAGCGCGCAATTGCAGCTGCTCTGGATCGAGCTTCGGCGGGCTGGTGGAATGGGACGTGTCAGTCATGGGCCCTCCCCTCACCTGCCGAAACGGGAAAAAGGCGAGATCCGCCGCTCCGGTTGCCGCCCGTCAGTCCGGGTGATGCGCACCACCTGCTGCTGCTTGGAGCCGAGCCGCAGTTCGGCGGCGGCAAAGAGCCGATCGACGATGTAATAGTTGCCGCGCATGCGGTAGTTGACGAGCTGGTTGCTGCCGTCGGCTCCGACGATGAAGAGCGGCGGCGCCTCGCCCTGGTCGATGCGGCGAGAGAATTCGATATAGACCTTGCTGCCGTCGTCGAAGGCACGCGTCGGTCTCCAGGGCGGCGTGTCGCCAGTAATCGCATAGCGGAAGCGGATGTTCTCGAGCGCCACATTCGACGCCACGGGCGTGGCCGCTTCGGCCTGAGCGTTACGCTGGCGCAGCGCAATGATCTGGTCCTCGCTATAGGTCCACGAGAGAGCCGCCATTGCGGTCTTGTCGGTGCTTTGAAGCTGCAGGTGATAGGTCCGCCGCTCCGTGGTGATCACGAGGTTGGTGCTAAGCCCCGGCGCGAAAGGCTTTACCAGCACATGCGTGCGCTGATTATCTCCGGTGCCGCTAACGGTATCGCCGATGACCCAGCGCACCGTGTCACCGGCCGACACTGACGTCAGCTTCTCACCCGGTTGCAGAGCGATATCGGTGATGCGCTCGGGTGCTGCGTAGAGCTGATAAAGCGCGCCATCGGCAAAGGGATAGACCTGGACCGCATTGACATAGCCGTATTTGGTGGGCTGCTGTGTCGCCGCCTTGTTGGCGTCCGCGACACGTTCTTCTGGGGAACGTTTGTCCTCGACGACCTTGCCTGGATCAGGCTGCAACTGACCGGGCAAAGGCAGCGGCTTCGGCACCTCGACGATCTTGACCGGCTTCTCCGGCGGCTTCTCGATTGCCGCTGCTTTGAAGTCGGCAGCATCATAAGAAAACTCAGGCGGCGGCAACGGCTTCGATGCGCAAGCCGAGACGACGGCTGCCGACGCTGACAGGATCAGCACGGCACGGAGCGATGAGGCTCTATTTCTCATTGGCGGGCTCCTTCGGGGAAACGGATGCAGGTGCTGCGCTGTCGAGCTCACGCGACCAATCGATGGCGTTGATGAAGACGCCGAGCGGGTTGCTGCGCAGCTGCTCGGTATTGCTTGGCGGGCGGATCACGATGGTGAGGATTGCGGTCCAGCGCGCCGTGCTCGCCAGGCTGCCGCGCTCAAAAATTTGCTCGGTCCATTTGACCTGGAACGAGCTGTCGGAGGCCCTGACTACGCTGGTCAACTGCACCGACACGCTGCGTGTGCCGATCTGCCCGAACGGGTCGTTCGCCTTGGCGTATTCGTTGAGGAAGAGTGCTGCGCGGTCGGTGGCAAAGTCGTAGGCTGCTAACCAGTTCTGCCGAACCAGCACCGGATCGGTGGAAACGGAACGGACATTTTGGATGAAGCGGCCGAGATGCCAAGCGATCTGGGCGTCAGTGGGCTCATAGTCCCGGATCGCTGGTGCCACGGCTCGCACCTCACCAAAACGGTCGACCTCGACGACGTAAGGCACGACTCGACTTTGCATCGACTGCCAAACGAGACCAATGGAGAGCCCGGTCGCCAAGGAGAGGCAGCCAAGGGCCATCAGCCGCCAATTGCGGGCCTGTACCCGCGATGCGCCGATGCGCTCATCCCAGAGCTGGCCGGCCTTCTGATACGGCGTGACCGGCTCGGGCGTCTTGCCGTAACGTTGAATGGGTCGTTTGAAGAGCATTTAGTCGTCCTTGTCGTTGAGAGAAGGATTGGCGCTGCCGCCCGGTCTGTCCCCGTCGCGGACAGCCTGCATGGCGGTGTGGCGATGAGCACGGGCGGTCTGTTCGGAACGCATGCGTCTCGCCCAATTGGGCGCGGTATTAGAACCGGCCTGACCTCCGGGCATTGACGCGGTCGGCGCACCGCCGGTCGCGGTCCATGCAGCTTCGCGTCCGGCGTTGGCGCTAGCCCTGAAGCTTCCCGCGGCAGATCCTGCTGCTCGCAGCACGGCACCGCCGGCGGCACTTGCCACGCCCTGCATTCCGGCAGCCACACCGGACAGGCCGGAGTCGGGCGAGGTTGCACGTCCCAACTGCCAGGCCGAGGAAGCTGCCGAACCCATGGTCGTGCCGGCTCTGACGGCGGCAAGCCCGCCGCCAGTTGCCATGCGTGCACCGGCAAAGGCAGCTCCCCCGGCAACAAGCGCCGATCCGGCAGCCGCCGCCGTGGTGCCCAGTGCTGCGCCCGCACCAAGCTGCGGCGCGCCGGAGACAAGACCCGAGGCGATCCCAGGACCAAAAATGCCGAGCCCGAGAAGCGCCAGCGCGCCAAGCACCTGCGACATGGCGGCCGCCAGGTCGGGCTCCTTGCCTTGCAGTGCGGAAGCGAAGTCGCCGAACAGCGTAGAGCCGATGCCCACGATGACGGCGAGCACCATCACCTTTATGCCGGACGAGATCACATTGCCGAGCACGCGCTCGGCCAGAAACGCCGATCGGTTCCACAGCGCGAAGGGCACCAGAACGAAACCGGCCAACGTGGTGAGCTTGAACTCCAGGATGGTGATGAAGAGCTGGATCGAAAGAATGAAGAAGGCGATGATCACCAGGAACCAGGCCACGAGCAGCACGAAGATTGTGAGTGCATTGCCGAAGATTTCCGGGAAACCCAGAAGCTGGCTCGCTTGATCGAGCAGCGGCCAGGCGCCCTGGAAACCGGTGGCGGCGATGCGGCCCGGGTGCAGGAGGTTGTCGGCGGAGAGATTGCCGGAGGACGCGTTGATGCCGAGGCCGGCAAAGGAGCGGTAGATGATGTCGGCGAGGTTCTTGAAATTGTTCAGGATGAAGGCGAAAACGCCGACATAGAGCACCTTGCGGATGAGGCGACCGAGAATGTTGGGCTCGCCGCCGAATGCCCAAGCGAGGCCTGCCAGCGTGATGTCGATGCCAATGAGAGTCGTGGTAAGGAAGGCGACGTCGCCCGAAAGCAGACCGAACCCGCTATCGATATAGCGGACAAAAGTCTCCATGAAGCGATCAATGACGCCAAGGTCGTTCATGCCGCCGCCTTCCTCAGGTTGAAGTGCTAGTGATCAGTTGCCCGAATAGGCGGTGCCGGTGCCCAGGAAGCGCTTTGTCGTCTGGCGGGCGGCTTCCTCGGACTGCGCTTTGCGCGCCGCGTCCTCGGCCTCGGCCCGAAACTGCGTCGCAAGCAGCGTCTGGATCTGCATCTGCTGCTTGGTCGAAAGCGCGATCAGCTGATTGGTGGCCTGGCTTGCTTCGAGCGCACCTGCTGCCCCTTGGCTGCGGTTGACGAGATCGGCAAGCAGGTCGCCGTCGCCGCGGACATTTTCCACGATCTGCGACTGGACATTCATGGTCTGGCGGAACGCCTGCATCGCGCTCTGCCAACGCTCGCGAGCAGCGCTTGCCACGTCGCTGACCTTGATCGTGGCATCGTAGCTTTCTGGATATTGCTGGCGCCACTGGTCCTGAAGCTTGCCGAGATCAAAGCTCAGACCACTTGCCTGGTCCATCAAACCGTCGATCCGTTGCAGCGAACCGGTAAGCTGGCCGACCGAGGAAAAATCCAGGTTCTGGAGGTTGCGGGCCATGTTCTCCAGCATAGTCGCCTGATTCTGCAGCGACTGGATCTGGTTGTTGATCTGTTCCAATGCCCGCGCCGCCGAGAGTACGTTCTGCGCATAGTTCGAGGGATCGAACACGATCAGGGCATAGGCTGGCTGCACATAGTCGGCCAGCGGCTTGGCGATAAGAGAAAGAGTGATCAGGCCGGAAAGAAAACGGCGCCGCATCATGACGATTGCTCCATGTCTGCTTGAGGAAATTGCCGGAGAAGCTCGGCGGCCCAATCGAGGCCGCGCGCATTCAGGAAGTGGAAGGCAAAGCCGCCCTGCCCGTGCTCGGACAGGACGCTATCGATGAGCGTCTGCGTGGCTGGATCGGACGCGCCGCAAAGCGCAAGCGCGATGGGGCCAAGGCCGAGCTCGAAGAGACGGTTGCCGCGACGCGATTGCAAATAGTACTGCCGCTTTGGAGTAGCGCGGGCGACGAGCTCGATCTGGCGTTCGTTCAGACCGAAGCGCTCATAGGCGGCTCGCGCCTGCGGCTCCACGGCACGATCGTTGGGGAGAAAAATGCGCTGCGGGCAGCTCTCGATGATTGCCGGCGCGATCGCCGAGCTCGCGATGTCGGCAAGCGACTGCGTGGCGAAGATCACCGAGACGTTCTTCTTGCGCAGCACCTTCAGCCATTCGCGGATGCGGGCGGCGAAGAGCGGATTGTCGAGATAGACCCATGCCTCATCAAGCATGAGCAGCGTCGGCCGTCCGTCGAACCGCTCTTCGAGACGATGGAAGAGATAGGTGAGCACCGGCAGCACAGCGGCTTGGCTGTGCATCAGCTCCTCGGTCTCGAAACACTGAACATCCGACAAGGCCAGCCGATCGTCGTCGGCGTCGAGCAGCCGGCCGAAGGGGCCATCCAGCGTGTAGGGCATTAAGGCGGACTTCAGCGCATTGGACTGAAGCAGGACCGACAGTCCAGTCAGCGTGCGTTCCTGCGCCGGCGCGGTGGCAAGGCTGCCGAGTGCAGACCAGATTGCCTCCTTCACCTCGGGCGTGACGGAGACGTTCTCATGGGCAATGAGGCTGGCTATCCATTCTGCCGCCCAGCTGCGCGTGACCGGATCGTGGATGTTGCGCAGCGGCTGGAAGGCAAGCGCGCCGTCAGCCCCTAAGGCGTGGTGTTCCCCACCCAAGGCGAGCGTTGCGGCACGAGCGGAATTGCCTTTGTCGAAGACATAGACCTGCGCGCCGGCATATCGCCGAAACTGCAGCGCGATCAGCGCAAGCAGAACCGACTTGCCCGCCCCGGTCGGACCAACGATCAGCATGTGACCGACATCGTCGACATGAGTAGAAAGTCGGAAGGGCGTCGACCCACCCGTCTCGGCGAAGAGAAGTGGCGGCGCTTCGGTCTGGGTGACCTTGGCGAGATGCTCGTTCGCCGCCGGGCCGGCCCACACTGACGACAGCGGCATGAGGTGGGCCAGGTTCAGCGTATGAACGAGCGGCTGGCGAACATTTGCGTAGACGTGGCCGGGCAACGAGCCGAGCCACGCCTCGACCGCATTGACGCTTTCGCGGATCGTGGTGAAGCCGAGCCCATTGACGATGCGCTCGACCGCGCGAAGTTTTTCGGCGGCGGCTTGATGATCTTCGTCCGACACCGTCACGGTCGTGGTGAGATAACCGAAACCGACGTGATCGCCACCCAAGGCCTGAAGCGCTTCGTCGGCATCGAGGGCCTTGTTGTCCGCATCGCTGTCGACCAGCGGAACGGGTTCATTGCTTACAACCTCGCGCAGGATAGCGACGATCGATTTGCGCTTGGCAAACCACTGCCGGCGCAACCGCGTCAGCGCTTTGGTGGCTTCAGGCTTGTCGAGGGGAATGAAGCGCGTCATCCAGCGATAGGCAAAATCCTGGTTGTTCAGCGCATCGAGGATTCCGGGCCGGGTGAGGTTCGGGAACCCGAGGATGGTGAGGGTCCGCAGATGCAGATCGCCCAGCATCGGCTCCAGCCCGCCCGTGAGCGGCGCATCGACCAGAATGCCGTCGAGATAGATCGGCGTTTCCGGCACGGCGACCGGATGCGAGCGCCCCAACAAAAATGTCAGGTTTCACGATGGGAAGGGTCGTGTCCCATCAGGTGGTGTAGCTGAGGGTTATGAAGCCGCTCGCGAGCGCGCCGTTAGTAGCGCTGTAGCGAGTGAGCGGCCTTTCGATGGTCATCGGCGCTTTCCGGTAGGGTTTGGTTGTTGACGCCAACCCATTTCGGAAGGACCACCGATGACCGACGACATGATGAACCTGCGCACGCTCGTGGAGAAGACCCCGGATGCCGATCTGCTGCGCGAGATGATCGGCTTCGCCGCCGAGCGGCTGATGGAATTGGAGGTGGGCGCGGCCACCGGTGCCGGCTATGGCGAGAAGACTCCGCTGCGGCTCGCTCAACGCAACGGCTATCGCGAGCGGGATTGGGAAACGCGGGCGGGAACCGTCGAACTTCGCATTCCCAAGCTCAGGAAGGGGTCCTACTTCCCGGGCTTCCTCGAGCCGCGCCGCATGGCCGAGGAGGCGCTCACCGCCGTCATCCAGGAAGCCTATGTGCAGGGCATCTCGACGCGCTCGGTCGACGATCTGGTCAAGGCGATGGGCATGAGCGGCATCTCCAAGAGCCAGGTCTCGCGGCTGTGCGAGGAGATCGACGGCAAGGTGAAAGCCTTCCTCGAGCGGCCGATAGAGGGGGATTGGCCATACTTGTGGATCGATGCCACTTACCTGACGGTGCGCCGCGGTGGGCGCATCGTATCGGTCGCCGTCATCATCGCCGTCGGCGTCAATGCAGACGGCCGGCGCGAGGTGCTTGGCATGGAGATCGTGCCTCGGAGGCCGAGCCGATCTGGACCGAGTTCCTTCGCAAGCTGACACGTCGCGGCCTGCGCGGCGTCAAGCTCGTCGTCTCAGACGCACATGAAGGCCTCAAGGCGGCCGTCACCAAGGTGCTGTGCGCCACTTGGCAGAGGTGCCGCGTCCACTTCATGAGGAACGTGCTGGCGCACGCCGGCAAGAGCGGCCGCAGGGTCGTCGCGGCCTTCATCGCCACCGCCTTCGCCCAGGAAACGCCCGAGACCGCGAGCACCCAATGGCGTGCCGTGGGTGATCAGATCCGGCCCAAGGTCCCTAAGCTGGCGACAATCATGGATGACGCCGAGCCCGACGTGCTGGCCTATATGACCTTCCCGAAGGAACATCGCGCCAAGCTCCACTCGGCGAATCCGATCGAGCGTCTCAACGGCGAGATCAAGCGACGCACCGAGGTCGTCGGAATCTTCCCGAACGACGATGCGATCGTGCGCCTCGTCGGGGCGCTGCTGCTCGAACAGAATGATGAGTGGGCCGTCCAGCGAGCCCGCTATATGACCCTTGAGACGATCAGCCAAATGAGTGATGATCCCCTCATCAGCCTGCCAGCCGTGGCACGCTGATCAGCCCGGCCCATGCCGGAGAGCTCGGCGACCAATGCCGCCAGCTACACCACATCCCGGGACATGATCATGGGAAGAGCGGACTTCAAGGGCGACATTGAGACGCGAAGCTGCCGTTAAGACTGAGCTAATTTTTGAATGCGCGTCGAGTCGGAGGCGGGGCTCGGCGCAGGCTGATCAGAAGTGACCCTCACTTCCTCCAACATTTGGATAGATCGCAATCTGTGCCCGCCGCGAAAAAGCGGCCAACCCTAGAGGCCACGAGATCGAAAGCCATTTTAGTTGATCTTGTAGGTGCGTAACAAACAACGGCGTAACAATCGTCAGAAAAAAGTTAATATTTTCAATAGCGTAAGGGTCAAATCAAACGACGCCTTGTCCGCCAGCGGGCGCCACTGCGCGCCCCGACGGGAGATGCGAGGGTGGCCTGTGAATAGACCTTTCTCAACTGCCATGGCGAAACCGGGGGCGCCGCCTGCATCACGTATACTGGTGAACCCTCGCGACAGCATGCACCCAATACGCGGGAAGACTTGGCCGCTATCAGATAGGGAAGCAGTCCTTGGAGCGCGCTCACGTCGTCTTCCAGCATCTGGGCTCAACTAGCGGAGCCTTCCCTTAGGTTACCCTCGGCGGGTGTCGCCTTTGGCACAGCTTTGTGAAGGTGCAAAGAACAGGATGACCTATGGCCACGCGGTTGACGCATGGTTCCTCATAGTCCAGGGTCCTTAAATCGGTTTAGCCCGAGCGCGACCCACTTTTGAAAAATGCAGGATAACGTAGCTGGAACCAAAAAAGGTAGCGGGGTCCGGAAGGGGCCAGACATCAATGTGGACTTGATCGCGGTTGTCGCCGCCGTGACCGACACTAAGCCGTGTGTCCTGACCATCGGGCAGCAGGATGTCTTGCCGTCCGGTCCCTTCGAATTCAGTCATCGTTCCCTGCAGTCGGGCTTGAGGGACTGGGTCGAGCAACAGACGGGCCACCCGTTAGGCTACATCGAGCAGCTATATACCTTCGCTGACCGCGACCGAATCGGTGCTGACCGCGAGCAGCGCAACATTTCCATCAGCTATCTCGCACTGACTAGACAGGACGCGATGGCCGTGTCGCGCAAGTCTCATTGGAAAAGCTGGTATGAATATTTTCCCTGGGAAGACCACCGATCCGGCACGCCGGAGGCGCTTGGCATATTGCGGCCGCGCCTCATTGCATGGGCGAAAAGCGGAAGCGACGCGGCGGCGCGACGTGAACGCCGACAACGTTCGGCAATAGCCTTCGCGTTCGACGACCGTCCCTGGAACGAGGAACTCACGCTGCAGCGCTATGAACTACTGTATGAAGCCGCGCTGGTCGGAGAGGCTGGTGGCGCGCTTGATTCGGTACCCGCTGCGACTGTGTGCGGCAAGACTATGGTAGGCGACCATCGCCGTATCCTCGCAACCGGCATCGCGCGGCTTCGCTCCAAGATCAAATACCGGCCGGTTGTGTTCGAACTCATGCGACCGACCTTCACGCTGCTCCAGTTGCAGCGAACGGTGGAGGCGCTCGCCGGCAGGCTGATCAACAAGCCGAACTTCCGCAGGCTTGTCGAACAGCAAGAGCTCGTTGAGGAGACTGGCGAGACCTCTCTCGATACGGGCGGCCGGCCGGCAAAGCTTTTTCGGTTCCGCCATGTGGTCCACGACGAACGGGCAGTCATTGGGACAAAATTGCCGCTGTCCCGGGCTTGACAGACTTTATAGTCAACGTGGATATATACCCCTTATAGCCAGATGGACTATAAGCGGAGGCGTCGATGACCGCGGCATTACCAACGGCTGCGGCCCTTTATGAACGCGTCCGGCGCGTTATCCCGCCGATCGAATGGTCGGCCTTTTCCAATGACATCGAAGCCATCCTGGCGCTGAAGCGCAAGCGCAATTCGGTAATCCTCGCGCACAATTATCAGACACCCGAGATCTTCCATTGCGTGGCTGACATCGTCGGCGACAGCCTAGCGCTCGCTCGCAGGGCGATGTCGGTCGATGCGGACGTCATCGTGCTCGCCGGGGTCCATTTCATGGCCGAAACCGCCAAGCTCCTCAATCCCGACAAGACCGTACTCATTCCCGACCTCGCCGCGGGCTGTTCGCTGGCCGACTCGATCACCCCCGAGGACGTGCGGCTGATGCGGCAGCGCTATCCCAACGTGCCAATCGTGACCTATGTCAACACATCCGCGGCGGTGAAAGCCGAGTCCGACATCTGCTGCACCTCGGGTAATGCGCTCGCAGTGGTGAAATCGCTCGGCGCTCCTCGGGTGATCATGCTGCCCGACGAGTATCTGGCAAAAAACATCGCTGCCCAGACCAAGGTCGAAATCATCGCCTGGAAGGGGCGCTGTGAGGTGCACGAGCGCTTCACCGCGGCGGACATCCGCGAGCTGCGCGAAGCGCATCCGGGCGTCACTGTGCTGGCCCATCCCGAGTGCCCGCCGGAGGTTGTCGCCGGAGCGGATTTCGCAGGCTCGACGGCGGCGATGGCGGACTATGTCGGGCAGCACAAGCCCGCGCGGGTTGTGCTGATGACCGAATGCTCGATGAGCGACAACGTCGCGGTCGAGCATCCGGACATTGAATTCGTGCGCCCGTGCAATCTGTGCCCGCACATGAAGCGCATAACGCTCGCCAATATACGGACAGCGCTTGAGGAGAACCGTCACATAGTCACGATCGATCCGCGTGTTGCGGAGCGAGCCCGCTGGGCCGTCGAGCGCATGCTCTTCGTATGACGCCATACATCCATGACATTGGCGGGGCGCCGGTCATTGTCGGCGCCGGCCTTGCAGGCCTGATGACGGCGCTGCATTTGGCGCCACAACCGGTTGTCCTTCTCTCCAGGACGCCGCTCGGAACCGAAGCATCCACCACGCTCGCCCAGGGCGGCCTAGCAGCCAGCCTCGGCGAGGACGACGGCACGGAATTTCACCTCGCCGATACGCTTGCCGCCGGTGATGGTCTTTGCAACGAACAAGTGGCTAGGCGGGTAGTCGAGGCTGTACCTGAAGCTATCCACCACCTCATACGGTTGGGAGCTCCCTTCGACCGCGCGTTGGACGGAAAACTGCAGCTTGGTCTGGAGGCGGCGCATTCGCGTCGCCGCATTGTGCATGCCGCCGGGGACGCCACCGGTCACGAGTTGTTCCGCGCGCTGCTCGCTGTGGCGCGGCGGACCCGCTCGATCACGATCATGGAAGGCGTAACAGCCCTTCACCTGGTCGTTTCAGGGGGCAGCATCGTCGGCTTGCTGGCTGTCCTTAACGGCAGCGTCTTCGCGTTGCCCACTCGCCGAGTAGTGCTTGCGTCCGGGGGAATAGGTGGCCTGTTTCGTGACACGACGAACCCGCTTTCCTCGTTTGGACACGGCCTCGCTCTGGCCGCCTGTGCCGGCGCGGAGCTCGCCGATCTCGAATTCGTGCAGTTTCATCCGACAGCGCTCGATACTCTGCGTCGGCCAATGCCCCTTGTGAGCGAAGCGGTGCGCGGCGAAGGGGCCGTTCTCGTCGACGAGCGCGGTCACCGCTTTCTCACCGGAGTGCCCGGGGCCGAGCTTGCAGCGCGTGATGTCGTCGCTCGGGCGATTTGCGATCAGCTGGCGGAGGGACATCGTGTGTTCCTCGACGCCCGACAATGCCTCGGACAGAAATTCGCAAAACGCTTCCCGGCGATAGACGCCGCTTGCAAGCACGCCGGCATCGACCCGGCCCTCGAGCCGATTCCGGTGCGACCGGCGGCGCACTACCACATGGGCGGTGTGGCCGTAGATGCTGAGGGACGAAGTTCCGTCTCCGGCCTGTGGGCATGCGGTGAGGTCGCTTGCACCGGACTGCATGGCGCGAACCGGCTCGCCAGCAACTCGCTGGCTGAAGCAGTCGCGACAAGTGCTTGGGTTGCGGCAAGCGTCGCCGGCACCTGCGCGGGCTGGCAGTGGCCCAGGCTTCCGGCGGTCGTTCCCTTGCGACCCGACCCTTCACCTATACGTCAACTCGTCTCCAATGCGCTTGGCATTGTCCGCAACGGCAATGCGCTGCGCGACGCCCTTGTAACTCTCCTTCCGATAGCTGTTGGCGACACGGCCGCGGCCGACCCGGCGCTGGTGGCGCTGCTGATTGCGATCGCAGCCCTTAGGCGCGAGGAGAGCCGCGGTTCGCACTGCCGCTCCGATTTCCTCGGGCGCGCTGCTGCCGCCCTCCCCTCGCGTCTGACGCTCAGCACGGCCTTTGAGAATGCCGTCGCGCTCAGTTGGCAAGCCTCCGAAAGGGGCCGTTGATATGACTTCACTTGCACCGCTTCCCCAGATCATCATGGAACCTATCGTGCGCAATGCCCTTCTGGAAGATCTGGGCAGAGCCGGCGACATCACCAGCGATGCGATCATTCCCGCCGATTGCAAAGCGACATTTGCGTTGAACACACGGCAAGCTGGCGTCATTGCCGGGCTCGATCTGGTCATGTTTGCCTTCCTCCTCGTCGATCCTGCAATCAGCATGCAGCTGCGCTGTCCCGAGGGGGGCAGAGTTTCGGCCGGGGAAACCATAGCGAATGTCAGCGGCCCAGCGCGCAGCCTGCTGACGGCCGAGCGGACAGCGCTCAATTTCCTTTGCCGGCTGAGCGGCATTGCGACTGCTACTGCCGCGCTCGTCGAGGCAGTGCGCGGGCATAACGCAAAGATCGTGTGCACAAGAAAGACGACGCCCGGCCTGCGTGTCCTGGAAAAATACGCCGTGCGTGCCGGTGGCGGCGCCAACCACCGTTTTGCGCTAGACGACGCCGTACTCATCAAGGACAATCACATCGCCATTGCCGGCGACATTCGTACCGCGATCGAGCGCGCGCGCGGCGCCATAGGCCACATGGTCAAGATCGAGGTCGAAGTCGACACGCTGGAGCAGCTGGAGATGGCGCTTTCAGCGGGCGTCGACGCCGTACTCCTCGACAACATGTCCGTCGAGGACCTTGCCCAGGCTGTCGCAATGGTCGGCGGCCGCGTAATTACGGAAGCCTCCGGTCGGATAACACGGGCGAGCGTTGCTGCTATAGCGGCGACCGGCGTCGACTTGATTTCGGTTGGTTCGCTGACCCACAGCGCTTCGATCCTGGACATCGGGATGGATGTGCCGGTCGATAGCAACTGCAGCAGGCGTCTGAACTGATGGCGCGGACATGAACCGGTTCTTCCCGGCAAACCCGGTCGCAACCCGGCCAGCGCCAAGCCTTCGAGGCGCATGCAAGCGACCGTACGCTGCGGGCGATGGGATGTGTTTGCGAGGGCGAAAGATGACAGATACTGAACGAACAGAAGGTCGTGACGAAGCACTTGGCTTTATCGTCTGCCGGCTCGATGAACTGCGCCAGGTGGCGGCTTCTCACAGGTTGGAATTTCTCGGTTATCTGCTGGACGTCGCCTTCACCGAATCCTGCGACGCGATCAGAAGAGAGCGTTCCTCCGCTCAAGGCAAAACAATGGATACGCCGGTCTGCGCCGATGACATGAGTTGAGCAGACGGGCGCAGCAGCTATAGCTGCTTGGTGAGCGGGAGAGCAGAAGCCCCCCATGTCGCGATCACCGCAGGGACGTACAAAACATCGACGCGAGTAGCCGAGTCGCGTGCTGTGGGAGGAAAAGATGCGCAAGATCATCGCGGGCAAGCTGCACGGCATCCACGTCACCGAGGCCAATCTCGACTACCACGGCTCGATCACGCTCGACCCCGAGCATTGCGAGGAGGCGGGCATCCTGCCGATGGAAGTCGTCGATATCTGGAATAAGAATTTCGGCGCAAGGATCTCGACCTACGTCATCCTCGGCGAACGCGGATCGCGCTACTGCATTCTCAATGGCGCCGCCGCCCGCACCTGCCAGCCAGGCGATCAGGTCATCATCTGCAATTCGGTCTATGTGCACGAGAGGGAGTTGACCGCGCTCAAGCCGCGTGTGCTGACGTTCGACAAGGACAATCGCGTCGTCGACCATCTGATCTATTCGGTCGAGCGCGATGCGGTCGGGGGATACAGCTTTTCGATACTCGACGTCGCTAATAAGCCGCTCTCTATACCCGCGCTTGTTGCCAAATCGAAATTTAGCCCGGCGGCCGATTTTCCGGATTGCCGACCGCCGAATACCCGCGAAGGGAAAGCGGAATGAACCCGCAGCTACATGTTGACTGGCGAGCCGATCAGCCCAGGCTGCCCGCAATGGAACCGGAAAGCGGAGCAGGCTATCTACGACCTGCCTTTCAGCGACCTGCTGTTCCGAGCCCAGGATCCATCGGCAGAATTTCGATCCCAACCGGGTGCAGTTGTCTCGCCTGCTCTCCATCAAGTGACATCGTCGTTGGCGACCAGGACGGCGTAGTTGCCTTCCCCCAAGCCATTGCTACCGAACTCCTTGCGACAGTTCGTGCCAGGAGAGTAGGAAGAAGATATCCTCCGCAGCATCCGCGAAGGAAGTTATAATGATGCTTATAGCAAGCCGGCCGTTTCCAGCCCTTGGGCTTTGGGGGCATTTATCATTTCAAACCAGCATCAGGGTTAGCGCGGCTTCAAACCAGCTGCGTAATAAACTGCGTAACACGCGGCGCGGAATTCAATGGAGTAGCCGCTAAATCGAAAGACGCTCTCTCCGCCATTTTCGGTTTGGAGCATCAAGCTCGGAGCCGCCAAATTCGAGAGCAGACAAGAGTTCTTCCCGTCGGAGGATCGGCGGTAGCGGACTTCGACTCGTCCCCCGAGGTCATGCCGCGATCGCCAAACGATCCTGTTTGTACGCCTAGGCCGTAATTCACCGCACTGTTCGACCCACCTCTCTTCCGGAGGTCGCCGTCACGATCTAGATCCTAATCGCTGCACAGAATTCCGGCCGCAAAGTCGCGGGCGCAGCAGGTGGGCGCGGTCATGAAAAGCGACTCCCTTTCCTACCCTCCTCGGGGTCTCTCACGCGAAGAAGCCGCCCGTTATATTGGCGTGGGCGTAACCAAGTTTGACCAAATGGTCGCCGACAGCCGCATGCCAAAGCCTAAGAAGGTTGACAGCCGTGTGATTTGGGATCGCCTGAAGCTCGAAGCTGCGTTTACCGAACTACCTGGAGACGATGAAGAGAATATCGTCGACTTCCTGTTGCAAGGGAATCATCGCAGGGAATAGATTCATTCTCCCATGACCGACAAATATCCCGGCCTTTCCTCCTACACCGATCGCCACGGAAAAATTCGCTGGCGCTATCGGACGAAGGAGCGTGTCGTTAGTCTGCCGGCCCCTAACCAACCCGGTTTCAAGGATGCCTACCAAGCAGCGGTCGAGGGCAGGAAAGTCCCCAAGGCCGCCGTCGTCCAAATGCCCGGAGCTGCCCTGCCCGGCACGTTTGGAGCCGCCTTTCAAAGGTTGAAGATCTCAGTCAAGTGGCTGGCGCTAGACGAGGCCAGCAAGCGCAAAAACTCGCGGCTGATCGAAGAATTTTTGGAACTGCGGGTGGTCCCGGATCACCCGCTTGTCTGGCGGAACGTACCGGTTAGGAACCTTCGACGCATCCATGTTGAAGAGCTTCTTGGCCGCTTCATCGCCACGCCTCACAAGGCCAAGCACCTGCTGGTGGGCATACGCAAGCTGGTCTATGTCGCGCTGCGGCAAGACTGGATTGAAATCGACCCCACAGCGGCCGTCGAATGGCGGCCCGCCTATGCCGGCTGGAAAGCATGGTCGCGTGAGGCCATGGCGCAATTCGAAAAGCGTTGGCAGCTCGGCACCGCAGCGCGCACCTGCTACGGATTGGCGCTTTGGCTCGGCAACCGCCGCGGCGACGTCGCGGGCCTGCGCTGGGATCAGAGAGTCACTCGTCGTGTGTTCATCGATGGCGTCGAGCGTCACTTCGATGGGTTTGATATCGTTCAGGCCAAGAACAAGGGACGAACTGGTGGCAAACGGCTTTTTGTGCCGATCACACCGATGCTGTCTGAGATCCTGGATGCGGCCCGCGGGCGCGGCGAGACCGTTCTGGTCAACGGCTACGGCGAGCCGTTCTCCGCCAAGTCGCTGACGGGAATGATGGCGCATTGGTGCAAGCTTGCCGGCCTGCCGAAGGGCCTGACCTTGCACGGGCTGAGGAAGTCGCTCGGCGTCTATCTCGCGGAGGCAGAGGCCTCGACCCGGCAGCTCATGGACGTGCTCGGCCACGATGACATCGACCATGCGGAGCTTTACTCACGCGAGGCATCGCAGGTTCGGCTGGCGGTGCAGGGGATGGACCGAGTCGTTCGCCTAGTAACCCGCAAGCCGATGCTTGGCGAACCTATTGGCGAACCTCGTGGCGAACCGCCCTATAAAGCATTGATAAATAACGATAATGGTGGGCCCGGAGGGACTCGAACCCCCAACCAAGCGGTTATGAGCCGCCGGCTCTAACCATTGAGCTACAGGCCCCACGCGGGCTGGCTTAGTGTTTTTCGCCGCCCGGCACAAGGCTTTCGAAAGCGCTGGCGGCAAATGCCAAAATCAGCTCATATTCGCTCCGTAAAGCGGCGTGCGCGCCCATCAAGCGCGTGAACTGGTCCGGGCTGCCCGCAACGCCGGGAATCGATGCCTTTTTCGAGCCGGGCAGAGGTGGTGGGATACCGGATCGCAGATTTCGAGGAGTTTTCATGACCAGATATCTTTTGCCTGTCGCGCTCGCTGCCGCGATCGCGTTTCCGGCGCTGGCAAGCGCCGCCGACACGCAGCCGCCTCCGCGCATTGTCGTCTCGGGCGAAGGCGAAGCGACTGTCGCGCCGGACATGGCGATCCTGACGCTCAGCGTCATGCGTGAGGCAAAGACCGCGCGCGCCGCGCTCGATGCCAACAATGATGCCATGGCGGCCGTGATCGCGGCGATGAAATCGGCCGGCATTGCCGATCGCGACCTGCAGACAGCCGGCATCCAGATCAATCCGCGCTACAATTACACCAACAAGGCGGACGGCAGCCAGGAAGCCGAGCTCGTTGCCTACCAGGTGACGAACACACTGTCGGTGCGCGTGCGCGACGTCGACAAGACCGGCGACATCCTCGACAAGGCGGTGTCGCTCGGGGTCAACCAGGGCGGCGGCATCGCCTTCACCAACGATGATCCGAAGGCCACCATCACCGAGGCGCGCAAGAAGGCGGTTGCCGACGCGCTCGCCAAGGCCAAGACGCTCGCCGCGGCCGCCGGCGTCAACCTTGGCAAGGTGATCGAGATCACCGACCAGAACGTCGCGCCGGCGCCGATGCCGCTAAACGCCAAGGCTTTCGATGCCGCCCGCGCCGCCGTGCCGGTGCAGGCCGGCGAGAATTCCTACACCGTCCAGGTGACCGTCACGTTCGAGCTGAAATAGCCCGCCCGCTTCTGCTAATCGGACAAAACTAAACCCCGGAGGACGACCCTCCGGGGTTTATCTGAGCCGCGCTTCAGCACTGGCCGAAGGGGCTCCACTACTCACAGGTGACCCTCAGCGAGTCCCTTCTACCAGCCTCGCAGAAGGTCAGCTGGTCCTGCAGAGGATCATGCCAAGCCGGTCCTCGCAGGCTCCAGAAAAGCCTCAGCGATAGATGATCGGGCAGCCACGCTCGTTGGCGAAGACCACCACCACGCGGTCGCCATACTGACGGCCGGCCACCTTCACCGTTCGGCGGCTGATGTCGACGATGCGAACGCGGTGCAGGCCCATACGCTCGGCCTTGTCGAGCGCGCGGTCCGGCGAGCAGCCGCGGCGGCGCCAGTCGCGATCGCGGCGGTAATAGCCATCATCGCCGGTGTAGACGCCGAAGCGCGGATCGTGATTGTTGCCGAAGCCGAGATAGAGGCTGTCCGCATGCGCCGCCGGGATGGCGCCGAGCGTGCCAAGCCCGACAAGGGCCGAAAGGGCTGCCGTCTTGATCTGGTTGAACATTGTCTCTCTCCTTGTTGTGGGCCTCTCGCCCTTGAACGGATGATTGGCGAACCAATGATTACAAAATGCCTTTTTGTGTCTGAACTTTGTGCGAACCGGCCGTTCATGTCCGGTTCATGTGGAAGAAACGCAAAACCCTCACCCGAATGCACTTCCAAATCTGACGCGGGGAACGCGTCACCGAGGCCCCAGTTCCCTCGAGTTTCAAGATGCGAAGCCGCCAGGCTTCGTCATCAAGATGCGAACCCGTCAGGGTTCGTCATCAAGTTGCGGACCCGTCAGGGTTCCTCATCAAGATGCGAACCCGTCAGGGTTCGTCATCAAGCACATAATCAAAATAGTCGTCCGGCTCGGCGAGATCCGTTTCCTTGGCCTTCACCCGGCCGCGGATCGAGATCCCGGCCTCATGCACGGTCTCCGCGCTTCCCGAAACCAGTTTGTGCCACCAGTAGAGGTCGTGTCCCTCGGCGATGAGCCGGTAGGCGCATGTCTTGGGCAGCCAGGTGATGGTGCGCACATTCTGCGGTGTCAGTCCGACGCAATCGGGCACGCGCGCCAGCCGGTTCGCATAATCCGAGCAAAGGCATTTTTCGGCGTCGAACAGCCGGCAGCCGACGCTCGTCCAATAGATTTCGCCGGTATCCTCGTCCTCGAGCTTGGACAGGCAGCATTTGCCGCAGCCGTCACAGAGTGATTCCCATTCGGCCGGCGTCATGGCCTCGAGCGTCTTGGTTTTCCAAAATGGCGCATTCATGCGGCTGGATTTGGCCCTCCGGGACCTGTCGGTCAAGCACTGCTGTCACAGTGACCCATTATCAACATTAGAAAAACACGAAATTGCCTTCAAAAGGCCGGCCGGGCATCCTTGGCTGACAACAATGCCCGGCGGAACCAATTGATGCTGTTGAAAGTTTGGGCAGGGATGGGACCCCAGTAGGAGAAAATCGATATGAAACGCCAACCACGGATTCTGGCAGGTACGGCAATCGGCCTGCTAATGGCATCCGCGCCGTTGGGCGCGTATCCGCTGCAGGCCGATCTCGGCCCTTCGCGGGGGACGCCGTTTATCCTAGCGCAGTCGAACTGCGCCGAAGGCCAATCGGCTGAGGAATGTGCGCAAGGCCAGCAGGGGCAAGCCGAGCAGCCGAGGAAAAAGAAGCGCGAGCAGCAGACGGAATCGGCGCCGGCCGAACAGTCCGCCGAGCCCGAGCAGAAGCCGCGCCGGAAGCGGCAGGACCAGCAGCAGTCCGGCCAGGCGGAAGAGGCGGCCCCGGCGGAGCAACAGCTCAAACCGCGCAAGAAACGCGATCAACAGCAGCAGATTGAGGCAGCCCCTGCCGATCAGGGCGGACCGGCTGCGACCGACGAGCAGCAACCGCGCAAGAAGAAGCGCCAGCAGCAGACCGAAACCGCTCCGGCCGAGCAGCCGGCCGAACAGGCCGCGCCGGCGAGCGACGAACAGCAGCCGCGCAGGAAGAAGCGCCAGCAGCAGCAAACCGAAACGGCGCCGGCAGAGCAGCCCGCCGAACAGGCGGCGCCGGCGAGCGACGAACAGCAGCCGCTCAGGAAGAAGCGCCAGCAGCAGCAAACCGAGACCGCACCGGCCGAGCAGCCTGCCGAACAGGCGGCGCCGGCCAACGACAACACGCCGCAGGACAAGCTGCGCAGGAAGAAGCGGGATCAGCAGCAAACCGAGACCGCCCCGGCCGAGCAGGCGCCGAAGACCGAAGCCCCTGCCGGCGAAGCGCAGCAGGCCGAGCCGATGCAGAACAAGCAGCAAGCAGCACCGGCAGAAGGCGAACAGCCTCTGGACAAGACCAAGCGTAGAAAGACGGTCGGCGAGCAGCCCGGCACCGGTCAGGCGGTGACGGGAGAGCAACCTTCGACCAAGCAGCCCTCCAGCGAAGGCCAGGCAACCACCCAGCCCGCTACCGGTGAGCAGCCGGCTGAAGGCGGCGCGAACGCTGGCGCCGCACAGGGCGAAGCCCCTGCCAACGCGAACGAGGCTCCCATTCTCGACAGCCAGAAGGATGTCGTTCGCAAGCGCAAGGGCCGCCAGCCGGCCGGCCAGAACGAGAATGGCCAGGCCGGTGTCGAGCAAGGCGGCAACCAGGCTGGACAGCAGGGCGGCAATCAGGCCGAGCAGCGGCCTGCCGCGGTCGATCAGGGGCCGCCGCCCACCGACGACAAGGCGGCCCAGCAGGCGATCAAGCCTGAGAAGCTTGTTCCGGTCACCGAGGAAAAGGGCAAGCGGATCGAGCTTACGCCCGAGCAGGTGGTCCGCGAGCGCCGCCGGCCCCAGGGCGCGGATGTGGTGAAGCAGTTCGGCGACCGCGTGATCCTCCAGTTCAACAACCAGACTTTCGTGGAAAGCAACGAGGCTCCTCGCATCACCCGTGGCGCCAGGGACGTCTATTACGAGGATCTGCCGCGCGGCCGCACCCGCGAGACCGTCGAGCGCGAGAATGGCGTCAAGATCGTCACCATCCGCAACCGCAATGGCGACATTGTCCAGCGTTCGCGCATCACGCCTGACGGGCGCGAATATGTGCTGAGCTATGTCGACGAGCGCTATTACCAGGATGTCGACGACTGGCGCGATCCAGGCGACGACCTGCCGCCGATGCGTCTCGACATATCGCGTCGGGACTACATCCTGGATTCGGAAGAAGTCGAGGATCCGGACGAGTATTACACCTTCCTCGAGCAGCCGCCGGTGGAGAGGGTGCAGCGTCTCTACTCGATCGACGAGGTCAAGCGCTCGGCCCGCGTGCGCGACATCGCCCGGCGTATCGACCTCGACACGCTCAACTTCGATTTCGGCTCGGCGACTCTTTCCGACACCGAAGTGCAGAAGCTCGAAGGCGTGGCCACCGCCATGGACAAACTTCTCAAGAAGAACCCGGCCGAGACCTTCCTGATCGAGGGCCACACCGACGCCGTCGGTACGCCTGACGCGAACCTCGCACTGTCGGATCGGCGCGCCGAGGCGGTCGCCGAAGCGTTGACCAACGCTTTCGGCGTCCCGGCCGAGAACCTCACGACACAGGGCTATGGCGAGGAATATCTCAAGGTGAATACGTCTAGCCCGAACCGCGAGAACCGTCGTGTCGCCATCCGCCGCATCACCTCGCTGGTGGCGCCTGTGGCGAGCAACGAGCAATGACTTCAAGGTCCTGAGCCGATTTTCGGAATCAGCGCGACAAGATTGGGCCCGTCCGGATCCGGACGGGCCTTTCTCTTGAAATTCAAGAAGAATTGTCCCGCTCATCCCGGCGTGCTCATTGAATCGCCGCATTGCGGCACCCAGATTCCAGTCAGGGCGTTCCCTGCCCTGTCCCGACTCCAGCGGGACACATGAGCCCCGCCGGCGCCCCTCTCCGGCGGGGCTTTATTAAGTCCACCTGCCCGAAATACGGCGGAACCCCACAGAGCAATTCCAGGAGAATGCGCAGCGGTTTTCGGAATTGCGTAGATCAGGGCGAAACCGCCCCGGAACATCTCAGGAAGCGTCTCGAACTCGCGTCGAATCCGTCGAAAGGCAGGAAGGGCGCCGCGGAATGAGGCGGCCGCGGGCTGTCAGTAGATCCTTCTGACCTTCGTCGGCGAGTTGGCGAACACTTCGTCCGGCACGAAGAAATCGCCGGCAAGCTGATCCGCCGCGCCTGGCGCATAGACCGAAAAGTCCGTGACGCCCTCGGCCCGCAGCACCTCTTCGTCGATGTAGAAATTGCCGGTCGCCTCGCGCGCCGGCCGCAGGAAGATCGCGCGCGCGGCATCGGCCATGATGTCGGGCGAGCGGCTCATCGCAGCCACCGTGGCGCCACCCAGGAGATTGCGCACGGCGGCCGTGTCGATGGTCGAGATCGGCCATAGCGAATTGACGGCGATGCCGTCTTTGGCGAACTCGGCGCTCATGCCGAGCGTGCACATCGACATGCCGAACTTGGCCATCGTGTAGGCGACGTGGTTCTTGAACCACTTGGCCTTCATGTCGAGCGGCGGCGCCAGATTCAGGATGTGAGGATTGTTTGCCAACTTCAGGTGTGGAATGCACATTTTGGACACCAGGAACGTGCCGCGCGTGTTGATCTGTTGCATCAGATCGTAGCGCCTCATGTCGGTCTCCAGCGTGCCGGTAAGCTGGATGGCGCTGGCATTGTTGACGCAGATGTCGATGCCGCCGAACCGCTCGACGGTCTTTGCCACCGCCTCGCCGACCTGAGCCTCGTCGCGGATGTCGCAAAGCACCGGCAGCGCCTTGCCGCCGGCCTGCTCGATTTCTTCGGCCGCGCTGTAGATCGTGCCCGGCAGCTTCGGATGCGGCTCGGCGGTTTTGGCTGCAATCGTCACATTGGCGCCGTCGCGCGCCGCACGCAACGCGATCGCCAACCCAATCCCGCGCGATCCGCCCGAGATGAACAGCGTCTTTCCCTTGAGCGACATGTCTCGGCTCCCTCTGCAACAGGGAGGCAACTTGCGCGGCGGGCAGCCGTGGCGCAAGGCCAAAGGCACCGGACCGAGGTTACGCAGCGTCGTGCTGAAAGGGTCTAGACCAGCACCAGCCCTTGCCGCATCGCGATGGCGATCGCATCGGTGCGGTTGGCGGCGCCGAGCTTGATCAGGATCGCGGCGACGTGGAATTTCGCCGTGTGGACGGAGATGTTGAGCCGCCGGGCGATTACCTTGTTGGGCGCGCCTTCCGCCAGCAGCGCCAGCACTTCAGCTTCGCGCGGCGACAACGCCGCGCGGGGCTGGTTGTCGTCGGGCGTCTCGTCCTCGGACACCCCCGCGTGGAACTCGCCATGTGCACCAAGATCTGACGGTCCTGCGCGGCTGATGCGATAGCCGGACGCCGCCAAGCGCAAGGCGGCGGCAATCAGCAGGCCGTCGGCGGACGCCGGCAGCGTCGCAAACACATTGCCGCCCGGCCTTTCATGGCTGGCGCGGCGCGAGAGCAGCACACATGGCGTTGCCGGGCTCACGGCCCGGCTTTCCGAAGCAGCCTCATCGACCAAGGCGACATCCGCCGTTTGACCCATGCCGCTCCCGGCGAGGATCGGCAGCAGGTCCTCGCTCGCCGCAAGCGCATCGACCAGTTGCTCGGCTCGCGCCGCGTCGCCGAGCGCGATCAGCACCGTCAGCCGGTTGCTTGCCGGCTCCGGTCGAGCAATCGTTTGTATCGCGCTGCTTGCCATCGGCCCTCTCAGCTCAGCGGCTTTTCGCCGATGGTGATCGAAACATCGCGCTCAGCGCCGCCACTCAAGATACCGAGCGTCACGGTGGTGCCGGCGCTGTCCGGCCCGAGCTTGCGGATCAGCTCGCGCGGCCCATGCACGGCCTCGCCATTCCAGGCGACGATGATGTCGCCGACATGCAGGCCGGCGGCTTTCGCCGGGCCGCTGTCGTCGAGGCTCATCACCATGGCGCCGTGGGTGGTGTCGCCGTAGCGGATCGGGTGCAGCCCGGCGCCGAGATAGCCGCGCGCGACATGTCCCTTCTGGCGCAGCGTCGCGACCGCCCGCTCGATCGTCTCGTAAGGCATGACCAGCGCCCGCCGGCGCGGCCCGAACAAGAGCATGCCGATCAGGCCGCCCTTGGCATCGAGCACCGGACCGCCCTCGAAGCGGCCGCCGGCGTTGATGGCCAGATTGATGCGCCGTTCGATCGCGCCGCCGCGCATCGAGCGCCAGGCGGACCCGACCTCGCCGACCGTGCCAAAGACCGCAAGTGCTGCCCCTTCGCTACTGCCGACGGCGATCGCCACATTGCCGGGGCGCACGGCAGCGGCCTCAGCCAGTTGCGGCAGACCGGCGGCGGCGGAAGCCGGCTTCAGCAGGGCAACGCCCGTCGAAGGATCGCGGCCGGCAAGCTCGGCCTTCACAGTTTCGCCCGAGGCCAGCGTCAGCTCGATCTCCTCTCCGGCTTCGACCACTTCCTCCGCGGTAACAAAGAAGCCGTCGCGCCAGTGGAAGGCGCTGGCGGTGCCGTGGTGATGCGTAGCGAAGCTTGCCAGCGCCGGCGCGGCGGCCGCCGCGACATCGGCAACGGCATCGGAAAAGGCACTGAGGTTGAAGTTGCTCATATCGATGATCTCCTGGGTTCTGTGACCCAGATATCGCTCCATGGCGCTGCCGCGGATACTCGCCTGACGGCTAGTCGAGTGCCTGACTGGCCATGTGGTCAGGTCGCGGCAATTGCTGCCGCTCCGCACATATAGGCATCGTTTGCGCCAGATCACACGGGAGCCCACCCATGGCCTTCGCCGTCGAAAAACTCCAATCCGATGACGCCTTGCTCGACGCCTACTCGGCGACGGTCGCTGACGCCGTCGATCGAATCGGACCGGCCGTGTGCCGCATCGAGCGCATTGGTGCCGGCGGCCATGGCTCGGGCTTCGTGATCGCTCAGGACGGGCTGGTCGTCACCAATTTCCACGTCGTCGGCGACGCCCGCGACGTTCGCGTCACGATGCCGGATGGCGCTTCGCGCGAGGGGCGCGTGCTTGGCCGCGACCCCGACACCGACATTGCGCTGGTGCGCGCCGACGGCAGCTTTGCCGACATCGCCCCGCTCGGCGATTCCAAGCGCCTCAGGCGCGGCCAGATCGCGATCGCCATCGGCAATCCGCTCGGCTTCGAATGGACCGTCACCGCCGGCGTCGTCTCGGCGCTCGGCCGCTCGATGCGCGCCTCGACCGGCAGGCTGATCGACGACGTCATTCAGACCGATGCCGCGCTCAACCCCGGCAATTCCGGCGGACCGCTGGTGTCGTCGGCCGGCGAAGTCATCGGCGTCAACACCGCCATGATCCACGGCGCGCAAGGCATTGCCTTCGCGGTCGCCTCCAACACCGCCAATTTCGTCATTTCCGAGATCATCCGCTTCGGCCGCGTGCGCCGCGCCTTCATCGGCGTCTCTGCCGATACGACCAACCTGCCGCGCCGTGCCGCACTTCTCTCGCAGGTCACGACCAACACGGCCGTGCGCCTGCGCAGTGTCGAGAAGAACGGCCCCGCCGCGAGGGCTGGCCTGAAGGAAGGCGACATCATCGCCGCTATCGACGGCCGACCGGTCACCGGCGTCGATGATCTCGTGCGCATGCTCGACGCCGAACGTATCGGTCGCGAGACGCTCTGCACCGTCGTGCGCCGCACCGGCGTCAGCCAGGTCGCCGTGACGCCGGTGGCGCGGACGAACTGAGACCCGCTGACTGGCCTAGCTCCCGGCCGCGCCATTGGCGTATTGCGCCAGGAATTCTTCGCTCGGCGCAATAGGCTTGATCACGTCGATCAGTACGCCGTTGGGATCCTTGGTGATGAAATGGCGCTGGCCGAAGGGCTCGTCGCGCAAGGTACGCAGGATCGGCAGGCCTGCGGCGACGATGCGCTCATAGACGGCGTCGGGATCGCGGACCTCGAAATTAATCAGCAGGCCGGACGTGCGTCCCCGGCCCTCCTCAGGGATCGTCTCATGGTCCCCGTCGACGATGCCGAGATTGACGCGGCGATCCTCGGCCGACTGCAGATGGACGTACCAGTCGCTGTCGAACAGCGCCTTGAAGCGGAAATGCTCGACATAAAAGGCGGCCGTGGCGGCGACGTCGCTGGTCATCAGCACCGGATAATAGCTGGTCGTCTTCATCTTTCTTTCTCCTGCCATCCGACATACAGTCTGTATGTAAATGCAAATAACATACAGGCTGTATGTATGCAACAAGAGTCTGGACACCGCTCCAACCGCGACCGCACCGAGGCGACGCGCGCCGATCTGATCCGCGCGGCGCGCAAACTGTTCACGGAAAAATCCTATGCGGAGACGGGCACGCCGGAGATCGTGGCCGCCGCCGGCGTGACGCGTGGGGCGCTCTATCATCATTTTGCCGACAAGCAGGCGTTGTTCGCCGCGGTCGTCGATCAGGAGGCAGCGACCGTCGCAGCGGAGATCGACCGCGCCTCCCCCGCCTCGCTCTCGGCCCGCGATGCCTTGATCGCCGGCTCCGACGCCTATCTCGCGGCGATGCGCGCGCCCGGCCGCACTCGGCTTTTGCTGCTCGATGGACCGGCCGTGCTTGGCCGCGCGGCGATGGACGAGATCGACAACCGCCACGGCAACCGCTCGCTGCGCGAAGGCCTGGCTGCAGCCATGCGCGCGCGCTCGATGGTCAAGCTGCCGGCCGAGGCGCTGACCGCCCTGCTGGCCGCCGCCTTCGATCGTGCGGCTTTGGCCATCGAGGCCGGCGCATCGGTCGAGGATTATCGCGCCGTGATGATCGCGCTCATGGACGGCTTGTCTCCGGCTCCTCCTCCGTCCAAACGCCCGGTTCCAGCTCGTTGAAGCAGCCGAGCTGCCGCTTGAACTCGTCGATGAGCCACGAAGCCGCCGGCTTGGGGCTGCGGTCGTTGCGGTGCATCGCGTACATCGGCGCACGCACCTCGCGATAAGGCTCGAGATCGAGCTCGACCAGCCGCCCGCTGGCGATGTCGTCGGCAATCAGCCAGCGCGGCAGCCCGCCCCAGCCGAGACCCTCACGCATCAGGGCGTGCTTGGTGCGCACATCGGTCAGCCGCCAGGTGCGATAGGCAAACACGCCATAGTCGCGGCCCCGCGTCCGCTCCGACTGGTCGGAGACGACAAGCTGGATGTGGTCGCGCAGATCTTCGATCGCAATTGGCGTCGGCAGTTTCGCCAGCGGATGGTCGGGTGCGGCAGCCGGCACCAGCGAGATGAAGCCGATGCGCAGCAGATTGACGTCCGCATCGCCTTGCAGGCCGCCAAAGCCGAGGTCCGACTGGCCGTTGACGACCTGATCGACGATCAGGCCGAGCGAACCGATATAGAGGCGCAGCATCACCGCCTGGAACTGGGCCTCGAAAGCCTTGAGCACCCGCACGAGCGCCGGCGAAGGCAGCGCCACGTCGACCGACAGGCTCACTTCCGCCTCCAGCCCTTGCCTATAGCCGTCGGCGCGCGAGCGGATGCGCTGCAGCACACCGATCATGCGCCGCGCGTCCTCCAGCATGGCCTTTCCGACATCGGTCAGCTGCGGCTCGCGCAGGCCTTCGCGCTCGAACAGTTTCAGGCCCAGTTGCGCTTCCAGGTTGGCGATGCCGTAGCTCACCACCGACTGCGCCCTGTTTAGTTTGCGCCCCGCGGCCGAGAAGCTGCCGGTGTCGGCCACCGCCACCAGGATCTGCAATTGGTCGAGCGTCGGATTTGGCTGCATGATCAATCCACATTCTCGATGGATACTATGCAAATAATACCAGTTTTCCGGATAGAGCGGCAACCCCATATTGGACGGGAAAGTCAATCCAACCCAAAGGGGACACCGCCATGTCCATACTGCTTGTTACCTCCAGCCCGCGCGGCGCCGCCTCGCACTCGACCCGCGTCGCCACCGATCTTGCTCAGAAGCTGGTCGCCGCCGATCCGTCCAACACACTTGTCGTGCGCGACTTGGTCGCCGATCCGCTGCCGCATATCGATCCTGACTATGCCACCGGCATCTACACCCCGGCCGAGGCACGCAGCCCGCGTCAGGCCGAGGTGGTCGGCGTATCCGATGCGGTGCTCGACGAGCTGTTCGCGGCTGACACGATTATCCTCGCCACCGGTTTCATCAACTTCAACATTTCCTCGACGTTGAAGTCGTGGATCGACCACGTCGCACGCTCGGGCAGGACTTTTGCTTATGGTGAGAATGGCCCGAAGGGCCTGGTCGCCGGCAAGAAGGTCTATATCGTGCTTGCTTCGGGCGGCATCTATTCCGAGGGTGCCGCGGTGCAGATGGATCACGCCATCCCCTACCTGCGCGGCGTGCTTGCCTTCCTGGGCATGACGGACGTCGAAGTGATCCGCGTCGAAGGCGTCGGCATGGGCGCCGACGCGGTTACCGCCGCGCTTGCCAAGGCGACCGCCAAGGTGGATGCGATCGCTGCCGCGGCTGCTAACGCGGACGGGATCGCCGTGGCCGCGTAATCATTGCCCTGAGAATGAAGATACCCTGAGAATGACAAGGCGGGCGCCGATTGGCGCCTGCCTTTCTTGCATGTTCGTCAAGCCGTCCCGATCTGGAACGACTGTTTCTTCCCGCTGGTGCTGATCACCTTCGACAATTTGAGGAAACTGCCCCAGGGCCTGACGGTGTTCGTCGGATTCACCGCCGACTAGCTGTTCACCGGGCTGACACTGGCGGCGCTGCCGATTACCCTGTTCTATGTCGTGCTGTCGAAGCGGTTCATTGCCGGCATCACCCAAGCGGTCGAACAGGACGCGGTCGAACAGGGCGCGGCCGAATAGCGAAGAGATCAGATCAGGGCATCAAAAAGTGGCAAGCCAGAACAAGATCATCATCACCTGCGCGGTCACAGGCTCGATCCACACGCCGTCAATGTCGCCGCACTTGCCGGTGACGGCCGAGGAGATCGCGACCGCCGCTATCGAGGCGGCCGAGGCGGGTGCCGCGATCGTCCACCTTCATGCCCGCAATCCGGTCGACGGACGCCCCGACCAGTCGACCGAGGCGTTCGCCCCTTTCCTGCAGGTCATCAAGCAGCGCTCCAACTGCGTCGTCAACATCACCACCGGTGGTGCGGCGACGATGAGCGTGGAGGAACGCGTCAGGCCCGCGAAAGTCTTCGCGCCCGAGGTCGCCTCGCTCAACATGGGCTCGATGAACTTCGCGCTGTTTCCGATGCTGGAGCGCTTCAAGACGTTCGAGCACGAGTGGGAACGGCCCTATCTCGAATCCTCGCGCGACCGGATCTTCCGCAACACTTTCGGCGATATCGAGCACATATTGCGCACCTGCGCCGACAACGGCACGCGCTTCGAGATCGAGTGCTACGACATCGGCCATCTGTATACCCTGGCGCATTTCGTCGAGCGCGGGCTGGCGAAGGCGCCGTTCTTCGTCCAGAGCGTGTTCGGCATCCTCGGCGGCATCGGCACGCATCCGGAGGACGTCGCCCATATGAAGCGCACGGCCGACCGGCTGTTCGGCAACGACTATCACTGGTCGGTGCTGGGCGCCGGCCGCCACCAACTGCCGATCGCCACGCAGGCGATCGCGCTGGGCGGCAATGTGCGGGTTGGCCTGGAGGACTCGTTATGGATCGGCAAGGGCAAGCTTGCCCGCTCGAGCGCCGAACAAGTAACGAAGGTCCGCCAGATCATCGAGGGCCTCGGCGCCTCCATCGCCACGCCCGACGAGGCGCGGCAGATCTTGCAGCTGAAGGGCGGCGACAAAGTCGCGTTCTGATCCCGACAAAAACGGACCCCGCGGCAACGCCTATCCAAACATCCGCTCGCCCTGCTCGTCGACGAGCTGGATGCCCTTCTTGATCGAGATGTCGACCGCATCGTCCAGCCCGGCGAAACGGTCGGCGCGGATGAAGCGGTGCTCCTTCATCACGCCGTCCACTTCCTTGGAGACGACGCCGCAGGTCTGGTACTGGCCGTCCGCCTTGTAGGGCGTGGCGCTGATCAGGAATCCCTTGTGCTCGACCTGCTTTGCCGGCTTCGCGGCTCCGGTGTCCGTCGCCTCATCACCGCCGCCGCCGAAAAGACGTTTCAGAAAAGACATAGCGCATCCTCCAACGGCAAATCGTCCTGCATCACATAGCGTGCCGCAGGACGATTTTCACTACAGCATGATCCCGAAAACTGTGCAGCGGTTTTCAGGCAGATCATGCTCACACAAAGATAAACGGGATGACTTTTGGAAGTCATCCCGTTTTGACGGTCATCGATCGAGCCAGCAATAGCTCCTTCATTGCCGGGGCGGCTCAGCGACGCGAGAGGGCTTCGAGCGCTGTGGCGGCGTCTTCCAGAATGCTGATCGCCTCGGCCTGCTTGTCCTCCGGCGCATCGACGATATCGCTGAGCGCGGCGCGCAACCGGTGGCGCAGCGCACGGAACCGGTCCCGCTTTTCGTGACGGCCGCGCCGGCCGCCGTCCTCGCCCTCGTCGTTCCAGCCGAACCAGTCGCGAGCCTTGGCCATCTTGCGGCCGAACCGCTCGAGATGGTCGAGCACGTGATCGATCATCTCGCGATTTTGCTCGAGATGCGCCCTGCCCGCCTCGGTGATCGAGAACACCTTCTTGTTGCCTTCGCTTGACGAGACGGCATAGCCGGCCTCTTCGAGAAAGGTCAGCGTCGGATAGACCACGCCCGGGCTCGGGCTGTAGATGCCGCTGGTGCGTTCCTCCAGCGCCTTGATGATGTCGTAGCCGTGCCGCGGCGCCTCGGCCAGAAGCGACAGCGTGATCAGCTTGAGATCGCCGTCGGCCAGCATGCGGCCGGCGCGGAACATGTCGCCCGGACCGCCGCGGCCGCCGCCGCGCATGCCCTGCCCGAAGGGACCAAAGCCGCCGCCGCGACCGCCGAAACGACCGGCCATGTGCATGAACATGCGCTGACCGAAATGGTTGTACCCGAAGGGACTATGCTTGTGCATGGATCGCTCCTTGAGTTCTATCTTACGATATATCTTAAGTAGGCGGCGGCCGTTAAGTCAAGATATATATCTTACGATGTATCTTCGTTGACGCCAAGCGAACCGCCAGGCGTCCGAAATGCGACGCCACGCGCTGCGAAAACCGGCTACCAGCGGCCTGTGCGGCGGTTCCAGGCGTAGAGAAGATCGGCCAAGCGATCATAGACAAAGCGCGTCAGCCGCAGCACGGCCGGATTGCCGAACAGGGTGGCCAGCCATCCCTCGCCAGGCGTGAGCCGCCAGACCGCGATCGCCACATCGGCACCGACCAGCAGCTTGCCCTCGGCATCGGTCGCATGCAGCCGACGGCGGACATCCTCGAGCGAGGCGCCGAAGGCTGAAAGCGCTTGCGGTTCGAAATTGATGTCGCGGAATTCGACGCGGCCGGACTTGACCGCTTCAATCAGCCGCCGTTTCTGGCGCTTGATGCCGGCATCGCAGACCGGGCAGCGCGTGTTGTACCAGACAGTCAGCAACGGTTCAGGCATCGCGCGACTATCGGCGACCGAGCGCGGCACCGCAACAGCATCGAGCCGGGCTGTTTCCGGCGCTCTACCCCAGCGAACTGATGATCTCGCGGTAGGCGAATTCCGGAAACGCCTTCATCGTCCGCGTCCTGACATTGCCGCCCGACGACAACATCAGCGCGAAGCGGGCAAGCACGGCATCGTCCGGCGCTTCGACAATGGCGACCATATCGCATTCGCCCATGGTCAGATAGAATGCCTTGAACGATCCGCCCATTTCACCGAGCAGCTTCTTGGCGGCATCGAGCCGCTTCGGCGACTCCCGTACGTTCTTGGCGCCCAATTCGGTCCAGTTGATAAGCACGATGTAGGTTGTCATGGCACACCTCCCACCGGGAGCCACGGAGCGCGACGCCTGGCAGTTGCGACCGGCGTCCGGGGCGGGCATCCGGCTTGTCGCCCACAAAATGCATCCGACCCTGAAATTATCCTCCTGTTGAGCAAGCCCGGCAAGGCGGCATAACAAATGACAGGAAATGAAAAAGGACGCCGAGGCGCCCTTTTTCGTATGTTGCGTTTCCGCTCAGCTGTCCAGGAAGCTTCTCAGCTTCCGCGAGCGGCTCGGGTGCTTGAGCTTGCGCAGCGCCTTGGCCTCGATCTGACGGATACGCTCGCGTGTCACCGAGAACTGCTGGCCGACCTCTTCCAGCGTGTGGTCGGTGTTCATTCCGATGCCGAAGCGCATGCGCAGAACACGCTCCTCGCGCGGGGTGAGCGAAGCCAGCACGCGCGTGGTCGTCTCGCGCAGATTGGCCTGGATCGCCGCGTCGATCGGCAGGATCGCCATCTTGTCCTCGATGAAGTCGCCGAGATGCGAATCCTCCTCGTCGCCGACCGGGGTTTCGAGCGAGATCGGCTCCTTGGCGATTTTCAGCACCTTGCGCACTTTTTCGAGCGGCATTGCGAGCTTCTCTGCCAGCTCTTCCGGCGTCGGCTCGCGGCCGATCTCATGCAGCATCTGGCGCGAGGTACGGACGATCTTGTTGATCGTCTCGATCATGTGCACCGGAATACGAATGGTGCGCGCCTGATCGGCGATCGAGCGGGTGATCGCCTGCCGGATCCACCATGTCGCGTAGGTCGAGAACTTGTAGCCGCGGCGATACTCGAATTTGTCGACTGCCTTCATCAGGCCGATATTGCCTTCCTGGATCAGGTCCAGGAACTGCAGGCCGCGATTGGTGTATTTCTTGGCGATGGAGATGACGAGCCGAAGGTTCGCTTCCACCATTTCCTTCTTGGCGATCGCGGCCTCGCGCTCGCCCTTCTGCACCTGGTTGACGATCCTGCGGAATTCCAGAATCGAGATCGCCGTCTCGGTGGCGAGGTTCTGGATCTCGGCGCGCAGTTCCTTGATCGCGTCCTTCTCGTTCTTGGTGAATTCCTTCCAGCCGCGCGAGGTGAGATTCGCAATCGAGCGGGTCCAGTTCGGATCGAGCTCCGAGCCCTGATACTCCTTGAGGAACTCCTCGCGGCGCACGCCGTAGCTTTCGGCGAGCCGAAGCAGCTTGCCCTCGTTCTGCACCAGGCGCTTGTTGATGTCGTAGAGCTGCTCGACCAGCGCCTCGATGCGCGCGGTATTGAGCGACAGCGACTTCACCGCCTTGATGAGCTGCTCCTTGAGCTCCTTCAGCCGGCGATCCTGGCTGGGCGAAAGCGTGCCGGCAGCCGCCAGCCGGTTCTCGACCTGCTGGTCCTGCAGCTTGCGAAGCTTCTTGTAAGTATCGGCGATGACGTCGAGCGTCTCCATCACCTGCGGGCGCAATTCCGCTTCCATCGCGGCCAGCGACAGGCTTGCCTCGTCCTCGTCGTCTTCCTCTTCTTCCAGCCCGCGCGTGTCGCCGCCGACATTGGTGATGTCGTCTTCTTCCTCGCGCGCCGCCGAGCGGCCGCGCGGCTTCTCTTCGGCCTTGGGCGCTTCCTCGACGCGTTCGACGACCGGCGCCTGCTTGGCCTCGGGGCCGGCATAGGTCGCCTCGAGGTCGATGATCTCGCGCAGCAGGATCTTCGATTCGTTTAGCTCGTCGCGCCAGATGATGATCGCCTGGAAGGTGAGCGGGCTCTCGCATAGGCCCGCGATCATCGTCTCGCGGCCGGCCTCGATGCGCTTGGCGATCGCGATTTCGCCCTCGCGCGACAGGAGCTCGACCGAGCCCATCTCGCGCAGATACATGCGCACCGGATCGTCGGTGCGGTCGGTCGGCTCTTTCTTGGTGGTCGTGGTGGCAACGGCGGTGCCGGTCTGCTCGGCAAGCTCGTTAGCGTCTTCCTCGGAGTCGGCGCCCGCGTCGCCGCCTTCCGCCTCCTCGCCCTGCTCGTCGTCCTCGACGACGTTGATGCCCATGTCGGACAGCATGGCCATCGTGTCCTCGATCTGCTCGGATGTCACTTCCTCCGAGGGCAGCACCGAGTTCAGTTCGTCCATGGTCACATAGCCGCGCTTCTTGGCGGCCTTGATCATCTTCTTGACAGCATCATCGGAAAGGTCGAGCAGCGGGCCATCGGTGGCGCCTTCACGTTCGGTCTCGACCTCTTCCTTTTCCTTTGTCGCCATTCTTTGTCGTCTCCAAGCGGCCGTAATCGAAGCCGCGTAAACTGCCGGACCGGTCAAACCGGATGCGCTCGCCCCAGAACGCTTCTTACCGGGCCAGTGACCGCATCATCTCTTTTGTTTGCTGCCTGTCGTTGCCCCAAAACCGGTTCCACTTTTGGGCGACATGCATTAAGTCCAGATTAACCCTGGTATCTGTGGCAGGCCTTTTGCCTGTCCAGTCGCCAGAACCTTACATCGCTCAAAATTTCCCACCGACGCCGGGCACGGTTAACGTTTCGAATCGTCCTGATTCCGCCAATCTGCCAGAAGGTCAAGCGCCTCTGGCATGATTCGCATGAAAAAAGCGAATCAATTGCCCGACTTAGAGGCGTCGAATCGACGCGCCTTGAGCATTTCCACTTCATTTCGGGCCGACCTGGGCCTAAGCGCGCCCAGCCCTGCCCGACGAAACGCCGAACCCTTCGATCAGCGCTTCCGTTGCCTGTACATCGTTGAATTGCGCTTGAATCTCGACGAGATGCCGGAAGTTTTCGTCCGACGGGTCTGCATCGAGCGCCGCCTGCGCCTGTTTCAGCTCCCTATGTAAGGTGCGCGCGCTACGCTGCAAGTGCAGCGCTTGGTTGAAGGCGTCCCGGGCATCGTCAAGTCCCGCGGTTTCGAGCGCCGGCCACTGCCGCGCCCGCTTGATCAACGCCACCGCGCGTTCCCAGATGTCGCCGCATCCGGCGCGCTCGATGGTGGCGATGACTGCGTCGCGGTCGTCGGCCGCGTCATGCGCCATCGCGTCGAGGATGGCTGCATGCAGCCGCCTGAGATCCGAATTGGCAAGATCGAGGAATTCGACATGCGCGAAATTCTCGTCGATCAGCGGCGGATGGTTGACCAGCGCCACGATGATCGTCGCCTCGCGTACCGACATGGCCTCGCCCGTGCGCTTGACCAGCGCCGAGCGGCCGAGGCTTTCGGTGATGGCGGTGCGCGCGCCCGCAGCGCTCCGGCCAAACGCCCCGCCAGGCGCCGAACCTCTGCCGCGCTCGCCTGGCCGGCCGTCCTGGCGTCCCCCGTGTAGGCCTTGCCGCGCGCCGCGCTGCGAGCCGAAGAAGCTTAGGACGCGCTCGCGCATCTCCTGCTGATAGTGGTAGCGCAGGCTTTCGTCGCGGATGCGGCCGGTAAGCTCGCGCAGCGTCTTCTCGAGCTCCGCCCGCCGCTCCGGCGTATCGAACACGCCGCCGGCCGTCTCGCGCATCCACAGAAGATCGGCGAGCGGCCGCGCTTCCGAAAGCACCGCGCGGAACGCGTCCGGCCCATCCGCTTTGACCAGATCGTCGGGGTCCTTGCCTTCGGGCAGCAGCGCGAAGCGTGCCGAGCGCCCGGGCTGGATCGCCGGCAGGGCGAGGTCGGCGGCGCGCCAGGCGGCCTTCAGCCCGGCCTGGTCGCCGTCGAAGCAAAGCACCGGCTCGCCGGCCATGCGCCACAAAAGCTCGAGCTGGTTTTCGGTAAGCGCCGTGCCGAGAGGCGCCACGGCATTCTCGAAGCCGGCCTGTGCCAGCGCGATCACGTCCATATAGCCTTCGACGGCGATCACCGTGCCGCCCTTGGCCACCGCTTTGCGGGCGCGGGCGAAATTGTAGAGCACGTTGCCCTTGTGGAAGAGCTCGGTCTCCGGCGAGTTCATGTATTTCGCCAAAGCGTCCGGCGCCAGCGCCCGACCGCCGAAGGCGATGATCCTGCCGCGCGAATCCGGGATCGGGAACATGATGCGGTCGCGGAACCAGTCATAGGAGACCGGGATGTCGTCGCCATGCCGGACCAGTCCGCAGGCTTCGATATCGGCCTTCGGCACCCCCTTGGCGGCGAGGTATTCCTTGAGCGCGTTGCGGCTGTCCGGCGCATAGCCGAGCCGGAAGGACTGCTGCGTCGCCGGCGTCAGACCGCGGTCGCGCAGATAGGCGCGGGCCTTGGCGCCTTCCGGTCCCTGCAGGCGCTCCTGGAAGAAGACCGTCGCCATCTCCATGACGTCGGTCAGGCTGGCGCGTTCCTTCTCGCGCTTTTCTTCTTGGGCGTCGCGCACCGGCACCGGCACGCCGGCCATCTCTGCGATCCTTTCGACCGCTTCGGGAAAGCTCATGCCGTCGAGCTCGGTCAGGAACTTGAAATGATCACCCGAGACCGAACAGCCGAAACAGTGATAGCGCCCCTTCTTGTCCTCGCAGTGGAACGACGGGCTCTTTTCGCCGTGAAACGGGCAGCACGCCCAATAATCGCCGCGCGATGCGTTGGACTTCTTCCTATCCCAGGAAACGCGTTGACCGATCACCGAAGAAATCGGCACGCGGTCGCGTATCTCGTCGAGGAAGGCGGGTGGAAAGCGCATCGGGAAAGGCTCGTTTACCCTCCATATAATCAAGCCGCTTGGGCGCGACGACTCGATAAGCCCGATCGTACCCGCTTTTCACAGACAAAAAGAAGGCGGCCGCGCGGCCGCCTTCCCGCCTTTCGGACCATTCCCCGCTCAGTGCGCGGCGATCGCGCCGAAGATGATACCGGAGACGATGCTGACCAAAAGGTAGTCGTTGCCGACGCGAATCCACTCCTGGCCGGGGCCGGGACGGCGCAGCCCATAACGGTGCCAGTCGCGAACCGCCTGATGGCGCTTCCAGCTGGAATACTTCTGCCCATTGCGCCAATGGCTGCGCTTCACCACGACCTTCTTCTTCACGACGCGCTTCTCGACATGCCGGCCCGGCTTCTGCCAGTCGACCTGTGTGTAGGTCGATTGCGTCTCGCTCGGCTGAACGAGCGGCGCCGCCTGGCCCGAAAAGGCCGAAGCGGTCAGCATCGCGGCGGTCACGGTGGAAAGTATGAGACGCTTCATGGTCAGTGCTCCTTGGTTGTCGATAGGCAGGGAGATATTCCGGCTGGCATGAACCGAAACTGAACACCCTGGTTACAATTCCGTAATGAATTCCGTTGGTTACGCAAGCAGCTTCACCAATTTACAGAAACCGGTTCAAGCCCAGGCTTCGCGTCGACGCGACATTTGCCGCCTGTCCGACCGCGATCTGCAACCAAAGCACCTTCTATCCATTTCCGACACAGGCCGTCGTGTGCCGAATGTCGGCCGAATCGGGTAAAATTTATTATCCGGCTAATGTAAACTGCTTTAGTCTCGACCTTCGAAATGCTTGCGATTCGCACCTTTTTCCGCTTCCTGGCCGCCTCGTTGCGAGGCTCGGCATGAGCGGATCCGTTGTCCTTCTGCACCTTGCCGGCGCAGTGGCGCTGATGCTGTTCGCCACCCGCATGGTAAAAACCGGTGTCGAGCGCGCCTATGGCGATGTGCTGCGTCACAGGCTGCGCGCCACCATGCGCAAGCCGCTGATGGCGGTGCTGGCCGGCTGTGGCCTCGCGATCGCGCTGCAGAGTTCAACCGCCGTCACGCTGCTGGTCGGCTCCTTCGCCGGCGCCGGCATCGTGTCGGGCGCCGCCGGGCAGCTTGCCGTGCGCGGCGCCGAGATCGGCTCGGCCTTGGTCGCGAAGCTTCTTACCTTTGATCTGTCGCTCGTGGTGCCGTTGTGCCTGGTCGCAGGAACCATCATGTTCATGGCCACCGAGCGCCGCGATTGGCGTCAGACCGGCCGCATCCTTGTCGGCATCGGCCTTCTGATCCTGTCGCTGGAGATGATCGGCCAAGCTTCCGAGCCGTTGCGCGACAGCCAGCTCATGCCGGTCATCATCGACTACTTCTCCGGCGATGCGATCAGCTCCTACCTGCTGGCGGCACTGATCACCTGGCTGTTCCAGTCGAGCATCGCGGCGGTCCTGCTCATGGCCACGCTCGCCGGCCGGGGTTTGATCACTCCGGAGCTCGGCGTCGTCCTGATCCTGGGCGTCAATCTCGGTTCCTCGATCATCGCGCCGATGCTCACCCGCTCGGCAGCGGCGGAAGTCCGCATCGTGCCGATCGGCAATCTTCTGATGCGCGGGCTTGGCTCGCTCGTGATGCTGATCCTGTTCATGATTTTCAGGCCGCACTTCTCCTTCCTCGGCACGACGGCCTCCGGCCAGATCGTCAACGCCCATATCCTGTTCAACGTGATCATCCTGCTTGCCGGGCTGCCGCTCGCCGGCCTCGTCTATCGCGCTTCGCAGAAGATCGTGGCGCTCGGTACTAAGCCCGAACCGGCGGCAGCGCTCGACGTGGTCGAACTGTCGGCGCTGAACGAGAGCGCGCTCGACACGCCAAGCCAGGCCTTGGCCAACGCCACGCGCGAGGTGGTCCGGGTCTGCGAGACGGTCGAGATCATGCTGAAGCGGATCATCGAGCTCTATGAAAGCGCCGACGCCGGCAAGATCAAGGCGCTGGCCGCGCTCGACGACCGGGTCGACCAGAAGCACGCCGCGATCAAGCTCTATCTGGCCAAGGTCACCAAGAACCCCCTGAGCGAGGACGAGGCGCTGCGCTGCCAGGAACTGATCGGCGCCTGCGTTAAGCTGGAGCAGGTCGGCGACATCATCGTGCGCAACATGCTTGTGCATGTCAGGAAGAAGCTGGAGCGCGGGCTGGAATTCACGCCCGAGGGCTGGCGCGAGCTTTGCGCTTTCCATGCCTCGGTTCTGGCCAATGCGCGGCTTGCCTTCAACGTGCTGGTCTCGCGCGACCCGGAAACCGCCCGCCAGTTGGTGCTCGAGAAGGACCTGCTGCGCGAGCGCGAGAAAGAGACCAGCGCCAGCCACTTCGTGCGGCTGCGCGACGGGACAGCGAAAAGCGTCGAGACCAGTTCGATCCATCTCGACACCATCCGCGACCTCAAGCAGATCAATTCGCTGCTCGCCTCCATGGCCTACCCGGTGCTGGAGGAGCGCGGGCTGCTCGGCGGCTCGCGGCTGAAGGCGAGCTAGCATCGCTGAAGGCGAGCTAGCATCGACCGACCGGCCCGCACACAATTAGCCTTCGTTCAATCCTCGCATCCGTCGGCTAGGTGACGGTGAGATTGATGACGGCTCCGACTGAGCGCCCGTACGGCACGAAGAGGGCCAGTCGAGACCACTGCCCAACCCGGTCAAGAAAACCTAAAGCGGCATCGACAATTTCTGCATTGCCCGTAGCGTCCATCCGTGATTTGAGGCCAGCTCATTCAGGATCACTGTCCGCGCCATGCTGCCCCTCATTGCCCTGTTCATTGCCGCCTTCGCTTTCGGCACGACTGAATTCGTCATCGCCGGCGTGCTGCCGGAGGTAGCGCAGGGTCTGAGTGTTTCCGTGCCCACCGCCGGCTATCTCGTCTCCGGCTATGCCTGCGGCATCGCCGTTGGTGGTCCGCTCCTGGCGCTCGCAACCAGCAGGGTCTCGCGAAAGTCGCTGCTCATCGCCCTGACCATTGCCTTCACTCTTGGCCAGGCCGCTTGCGCGCTGGCGCCCGATTTCACCTCGATGCTTCTCCTGCGCATTGCCACTGCAGTGGCGCATGGCTGCTATTTCGGCGTCGCCATGGTGGTCGCGGTCGGCCTGGTGCGCGAGGACCAGCGCGGCCGGGCGGTCGCGGTCATCCTCTCTGGATTGACCGTCTCCAACGTTATCGGCGTTCCGGCCGGCACCGCGATCGGCGGTCTCTGGGGCTGGCGGGCGACCTTCTGGGTGATGTGCGCGCTGGGCGTCGTGGCGATCGTTGCCATGCTTGCGCTGCTGCCCCGCACGGCAGGCGCCGCCAACCGGCCCGCCGGCCTCGCGCGCGAGGTGCGCGTGTTGGGGCGCCAGCAGGTCTGGACCTCGCTCATCCTGATGCTGATGTTGATGATCGGCCAGTTCGGCCTCTTCACCTACATCACGCCGACGCTGCTCGAAGTCACCGGCCTCCACGAAAGCCTGATCCCGCTTGTGCTGCTGCTCAACGGCGTCGGCGCGACGATCGGCGTTCTCTTGGGCGGCAAGCTTGCCGACTGGAAGCTGATGCCGTCGCTGATCGCCATGCTTTTCCTGCAGGCGGTAATGCTTGGCGTCATCTATGCGGTCGGTCCCTACCCGGTGCCGATGATCGTCGCGATCGTCATATGGGGCGGCCTCAACTTCGCCATCGGCGCGCCGATCCAGACCCGGATCCTGGCCTGGACGGCAGACGCCTCGAACCTTGCCTCGTCGCTGATTCCCTCGGGCTTCAATGTCGGCATCGCGCTCGCTGCCTCGCTGGGCGCTGCGATGCTCAATGCCGGTCTTGGCTATCGCAGCCTGCCGGTCGCCGGCGCGCTTGCCATGCTGGTGGCCCTGGCGGTCGCGCTTGCCTCGCAGGCTTGGGAATGGCGCAGCCGGGCGACGCCGCCGTTGCCGGCTGCGGCGGAATAGAGCCTTGGCGTGCCGCTCTGCCGCCTCAGACGTGAGGACGCAAGGAGCCAGAGCCGCCCGACAGGATCGACACCAAACTGTGAAGCCCCTCCTCCAGCCTTTCGTGGCTGGATGCGGCACCCAACGCCAGCCGCAAGCCATCAGCGGCACTGGGCACGACGGAGAACTCTTCCGCCGGGCTGAGGGCCAATCCGCGACGGCGTGCGATCTCGGCGATATCCGATGAACGCAATCGCGCATCCAGCGGATACCAAAGATGCAGGCTTGATTCCGTCGAGGCGAAACCGGCCGGCAGGATCTTGCGCGCGATCGTCTGCCTGGCCTCTGCTTCGGCACGCACCGCGGCGGTGATCTCGCCGGCCAGGCCGCTTCGCACCCACTCGCAGGCGAGCCCCGTCATCAGCGGCGGCGCCATCATGGTGGTGCCCCGGATTGTCGCCGCGATCCGCTCGACGGATTTCACGTCAGGCGCCGCCAGGAACGCCGTGCGCAGAAATGGCGAGATGCATTTCGCCAATGTAGCCACATGGAATGTCCGCTCCGGCGCCAGGCTGAGGAAGGCTGGCGGTGAAGTGGTCTGCAGTGGACTGTAGGGATCGTCCTCGACGATCACCAGGCCAAGCCTGCCCGCCATCCGAACCAGGTCCCGGCGCCGGCCCGCCGGCATGGTGAGCGTGGTCGGATTGTGAAGTGTCGCGTTGAGATAGAGAACGCGGGCGCCGTATCGTCGCGCCGCTTCCTCCAGATAGTCGGGGCGCATGCCGTCATCGTCGCGGCCCGCCCCAGCCAGCTTTCGCCCCGTGGCCTGCGCCAGCTCGATCAGGCCGGGATAGGTCAGCGCGTCCGTGAGGATCGTATCGCCCTCGCGGGTTTGCGACAGAAGGACGGCGGCGAGCAGCGCCTGCGCCCCCGAACCAACAGCAACGCGCTCGACAGGCAACCTGTCGCCGGCTGTGGCAAGCCAAAACGAGCCAGCGGCGCGTTCGGCGGGAGAACCCGGGCCGGGATGGTAGGAAAGCAGTGCTTCGGCGCTGGAACGTTTGAGCAGTCCCTCGATGCCACTCCGGATCAATGCCGGCAGGCTGAGGCCCGAAGGCGCCGGCGGAATGTTCATGCTCAGATCGAGGATCGGCTCTTCCGGCTCGCCGGGGGTGACGAAGGTGCCGCGACCGGTCGTTGCATCGATCAGGTTCCTGCGGCGGGCTTCGGTGAACGCCCGGGTGACCGTGGTCAGATCCACGCCAAGGAAGCGGGCAAGCTCTCGCTGCGGCGGCAGCCTGTCCCCCGGTTGCAGCCGCCCGATCGAGCGGGCAGCCGCAAGCGCCTCGACGATCTTGAGATAGAGCGGTCGTGAGTCTTCCGCCAAGGGAGAAAGCCAGCTGAGGTCCCCTTCACTGTTCATGCCACCGGTATCCATACATTTTGTCGCATTGTATGCATACAATAATCATATTAGTATGTATGCGTGACCTCAAGGCCGATCGAATGCATGCGAGGTCCTGGAGTGATGACCATGCACGACGCGCACTATCCCCACCTCGAACCCTGGCGGGTCGGCATCCGCGGGCGATGCCCGCGTTGCGGAGAGGGCCGGCTGTTCGACGGATTTCTGAAGCTGGCGCCGAAATGCGAAGTCTGCGGGCTCAACTATTCTTTTGCCGATCCGGCCGACGGACCCGCCTTCTTCGTCATCTGCTTTGCCTGCGTGCCCTCCGTCCTGTTCGCCGTCTGGGCGCAGGTGACGTTCGAGCCATCCATGTGGTTCCACGCCTTCGTTTCGGTGCCGATCATCCTTGCGACCTGCATTCCGCCGCTCAGGCCGCTGAAAGGCTGGCTTGTCGCGAGCCAGTTCTACTACAAGGCCGCAGAAGGAAGACTGGCCAGGCCCGGCGAATAAGGTTCTCAAGTTCGCTTGCCTTGAGACCTAAAGGTCGATCCGGTACTTGAGGCTCTCCGCGCCACCATAGGCGGCGACTTTGGCGAACCGCCCGACGAGAATGCCGCCATTGGCGAGCACCACCTTCTGGGATGCAAGATTGTCGAGATCCGTGGTGATCTCGACATAGTCGAGACCGACCGCCCTTGCCTCGTGAAGCATCAGCCGCAGCGCTTCGGTGGCATAGCCGCGCCCCTTCTTCCATGGCATCACGGCATAGCCGATGTGGCCGAGCACGTGCGGCGGCAGCGCCGACGTGCCCTTCTGCCAGCGAAGCCCGATCGAGCCGGCGGCCTCGCCGTCCCAGATCCAGCGCCGGAAGCCCGGCAGACGCGGCACTGTCGTGCCGTCCGGCAGCGCAATCGGCGACCCTTTCGCCTCGGGGTCGTCCAGGTCGGCGAGAAATGCCACCGGATCTTCTTCAATGGCCTCGAGCTGCTCGCGCGTAGCCTCCAGCAGCCGCACATTGTCCGGCGACCAGCCGCGCTCCAGCGCCGCCTTGTAGGATGGCAGATGCTCGAGCGCTGGTTTGACGAGTTCGACCATGAAGCCGTGTCCTTTGCGAGATCGGCAGGCATAGCCCCGGTCAGGATCGCCCTCAAGCTGACTGAAAGCGGATTTCGCCCTTGTTGAGGAAGCACATCTTGTCGAAGAGCGATAAATCGAGTGGGTTCGGCAGCCGGACATCGTCAAGGTCGGGAAAAGGCTTCCTGGACGCATCGTATGACCGGTCGACCTGGGAGATGAAGACCAGCACCAGCCCGCGTTCCCGGGCAAATGATCTTAAGGCGCGTATCTGGACCATGAGCTCGGGATCTTCGCGCTTCTGGTCGAGCAGTTGCAGATAGTCGATCACCGCCAGCGTGCCGCGCGGCGCCGACCCCAACGCCTCGATGATGTAGGCGGCGCTGATGGCGTCGGAATTGTCGAACTCGAACAGATGGTCGAAAACGGCAGGGTCGACGCCGATGTCGCGGAACCGGTCGAGGATATCGGCATGCATGTATTCCAGGGTGAAGAATACGGCGCGACTGCCCTGCTTCATGGCCGCCACGGCGAGTTCGAGGCTCATCAGCGTCTTGCCCTGACCCGGCCGGGCCGCAACGAGGACCATGTCGCCGGGTATCAGTTGCGCCAGCAGCCTCCCGGCGGGTGCGGCCTCGGCGGCTTTCGCCGCAAGCAGGCTCCAGCTGCCAAAGCCTTCCTTGAAGGCCATGCGGTCAAGCGCCTCATGAAGGGGAACATTTTCCTTGCGCGACAGCAACCTCGCCTGGCGCTTCAGATGATAGACGGGTGCGGAAAGCCGCATCAAAAAACCTCCTATTGCGAGCAGTCTTCGCAATCCCTCCTTATGCCGATGCTCGAACAGTCGGTTTAGCGATCGAATGCCCTGCATGAACAATGCTTTCCCAACGGAGGGAGGAGGCGTGGGCGCGCCGGAATCAGATAGTAGCCAACTTCTTGCCTGTCGAAAATCGCAGATGCGCCAGCTTCGGCAGATCGCACTAGACACAAGAAGTGTTTCGCCCATCGGCGCTATGCTCTTATGATTGGCGCAGGTGATTCACCACAAGCGATACCAGTTCGAGGGGGGATTAATCCGGTGCGGTTGATATCTGTTCCGCTTGGTGCCGCCGTCCTCTTCGTCCTCGCCGCTCTGACGGCATCGGTCGGCTCGTTCGCGGCGTTGCGCCCATCGAACATTCCGGACTGGCTGCAGCGCCATGTCGGCGACAACGAAGGTCAGATCTCGCAGGTCGTGCTGGAGCGGGCGCGCGCCCTTTACCAGAAGAAGGTCAGTGAAGGTTCGGTCAGCAACCCCTGCTACTTCGCCATGGATGCAACGCGGCCCGGCGACCTGGGCAACAGTGTGCTTGGCCAACGCTACTATATCATCTGCGAGGCCAAGCAGCTCTTTCGAGCGGTTTCTTCGGGCCATGGCGGCGGTCGCAATCTCAAAGGCGTTGCCGATTTCTCCAATGGCAGGCGTTGCGCGAAAAACTTCGGCAACGCGGTGGACTCGGAGCTGACGGCAGGCGGAGCCTACATGACCGCCGAGACCAAGACGTCCTTCAAGGGCTATTATCGCGTCGGTGCGCAGAACGCGGTGTTCATGCGTACCTTCATCCAGTTCGATGGCGAAGGCGAAGCGGCGAACGCCAGGCAGCGCGTGATCGGCGGCCATCCGGCAGCCTTGCTCAGGGGCATGTGCCTGCGGAAAGATCCGAACAGCTCCTACGCCGACCATGACGGCTTCGTCCCGTTCGGCAAGCTGGTGAATTATGCCGGCGGCCGCAGCAATGGCTGCACCAGCTGGTCGCCGGCCGATGCCGAGCAGATCATCCCGTTGGTGAAGAACAACCCGACCACGCTCTACATCTATCCTGAATCGCGCGACATCGCCGCTGTGGCGCGCGCAAAGGCCGCCGGCCAAGCGCTGTCGGCTGCGGGCGTCTATTGGAACGCATCCTGCCTGAAGGAAATCGGCTCTCCGAAGTTCTGGCCGAAGAAGACCCTCGAGCCGATAATCGCGCTGTACAAGAAAGACCATCCGGCACCGCCGCCGCAGCCGGTGCCGATCTGCAAGAACTGAGCCGGTCTTCTACTGGAGCAGCCCCTTGATTATGGCGCTCGCCTTGGCGAAATCCATCTGGCCGGCATATTTCTGCTTCAGCGCGCCGATCACCTTGCCCATGTCCTTCTGGCTGGCGGCACCCGTCGCCGCGATCGCCTCGCGCGCCGCCGCCGTGATCGCCACATCGTCGAGCTGTGCCGGCAGGAACTCGCGGATGATCTCCATCTCGCCGCGCTCCTGCGCCGCCAGTTCCGGCCGCTTGCCGTCCTCGAAGGCTTTGGCCGATTCTTCGCGCTGCTTCACCATCTTGGAAAGGATCTGCAGGATCTCTTCCTCGCTCGCCGCCGGCTTGCCCGCGCCGCGATTGGCGATGTCGCGGTCGTGGATGGCGGCCTGGATCAGCCTGAGCGTCGGCAGCCGATGCTTGTCCTGCGCCTTCATCGCGCTCTTCATGGATTCGGCGATTTTCTCGCGCATGATGCTTCTCCTTCGATCGCGGCGGACAATAGCTTCGCCGGACGCTCAAGGCAAATCGCCGCAAACCATTGATTTTGCTCGGCTAAACAAATCGATTCCGCTCGGAGGAAGCGTCATTGACCGCTTTGGCGCTATCCCCTATGTACTGAGCCTCGCATGAACTGAAACTTTGGTTGCGCGCAGGCTCGCGAATTCGCCGCCGCGCGTCGTTTGCTGCGCGGATCGTCCCTCCAACGGAATGGTCCGGAAGCAGCCTCTAGGAGTGCCGCCATGGCCACGACCGCCCCTTGGGCCACCGAAAAGCCGACCGCCCTTCTGGTGCTCGCCGACGGCACGGTGATCGAAGGCCGCGGCCTCGGCGCCACCGGATCGGCGGTCGCCGAAGTCTGCTTCAACACCGCCCTGACCGGGTACGAGGAGATCCTTACCGACCCCTCCTATGCCGGCCAGATCGTCACCTTCACCTTCCCGCATATCGGCAATGTCGGCACCAACAGCGAGGATATCGAGGATTTGCATCCGGCTGCCCGCGCGGGCGCCGTCGGCGCGATCTTCAAGGCCAATGTCACCGACCCCTCCAATTACCGGGCAGCCGGGCATCTCGATCAATGGCTGAAGAGGCGCGGCATCGTCGCGCTTTCGGGGATCGACACTCGCGCTCTCACCGTGCTGATCCGCGAGAAAGGCATGCCCAATGCCGTCATCGCCCATGCACCGGATGGCGTTTTCGACCTCGACGACCTGAAGCGGCGCGCCGCCGCCTGGTCGGGCCTTATCGGGCTGGACCTCGCCAAGGAGGTCACCTCGGGTCAATCCTCGGTCTGGCGCGAGACGCCCTGGGCCTGGAACAAAGGCTTCGGCGAGCAGGACGAGCCGTCGCTGCATGTCGTGGCCATCGACTATGGCGTCAAGCGAAACATCCTGCGCCTGCTCGCGGGCCTCGGCGCCAAGGTCACCGTCGTGCCGGCCAAGACCGGCGCGGAAGAGATCCTAGCCATACAGCCGGACGGCATCTTCCTGTCCAATGGCCCCGGCGATCCGGAAGCGACGGGCGAATATGCCGTGCCGGTCATCCAGAACCTGCTGAAAACCGATCTCCCGGTGTTCGGCATCTGTCTCGGCCACCAGATGCTGGCGCTGGCGCTCGGCGGCAAGACCGAGAAGATGCATCAGGGCCATCACGGCGCCAACCATCCGGTCAAGGACCACACAACCGGCAAGGTCGAGATCGTCTCGATGAACCATGGCTTCGCCGTCGACGCCGACTCGCTGCCCGAAGGCGTCGAGGAAACCCATGTCTCGCTGTTCGACGGCTCGAATTGCGGCATCGCGCTGACCGGCCGGCCGGTGTTCTCGGTCCAGCACCATCCCGAGGCCTCGCCCGGCCCGCAGGATTCGCACTATCTCTTCCGCCGCTTCGTCAATCTCATCCGCGAGCGGCGCGGCGAGGAAGCGCTGGCAGAACGTTGACACGCCCTGTGTGTTAGCTATAATATCGCCGAAATAAAAATAAGAGCGGCGATATCCGGTGAAGACTATCATCCTCTCGGCGGCCGCGGCTCGTGATCTCGACAATCTACCCGCTGACGTTCGGAACCAAGTATCCGAGGGCTTGGTAGATTACGCGATAAGCGGTCGAGGAGATGTAAAGCGCTTGGCTGGCAGAGATGGCTACAGGCTGCGGATCGGTCGCTACCGAGTTATATTCGACGAGGATCGCGCTACTATCCTAGCTATCTACATAGGAAAACGCGAGACAACAACCTACAGCAGGTCATAACGGGACAAGTGTCATGAATGCCCCGCAAATCATCAAAACCTCAACCGGCGAGGAATTGGTCGTGATCCCCAAGGCGGATTACGAGGCGTTGCTGCATGCCGCCGAGGAGGCTCTCGAAGATGCTGCGGATGTCGCCATCTATGACGAGCGAAAAGCCGACCTCAAAACCGAAAGGACGCTACCGGCGGACGTGACCATGGATGTCTTGCGCGGCTCCAGTCGACTAAAGGCGCTGCGCAACTGGCGAAAGCTCACCCAAGCCGAACTGGCTGCGGCGATCGGTGTCAGCCAGGGTTTCCTATCGGACCTCGAATCCAATCGCCGTAAGCCGTCTGAGCAGACCAGCGCAATGCTGGCGAAGGCGCTCGATATCCCCGGAGAATGGATCGAGCCTTAGTCGTTCTCAGGCCGCGTCGGTCGCCGCTTCCTGCGCGTGCATGCGCTCGACCTCCTTCGGTGTCGGCTTGGCCACCTTCGTCACGAAGACGATCACCGCCAATGTGAGGAAAACCGCGCCGAGCACATAGGGCGCGCCGCCGAACTCAACCGGCGCGCTTGGGCCGGTGAACCAGGAAAAGATCGCCGTATAAAGCAGCGGCGTGATGATCGAGGTGATCGAGAAGATCGAGGTCATCGCGCCCTGCAATTCGCCTTGCGCCGAAGGCGGCACCTTGGCGGCCGCAAGGCTCCTCAATGGCGGGTCGGCGAGCGCTTCCAGGCAGCCGGCGACGATCACCGCGTAGATCATCCAGCCCTGCGTCGCAAACGCGTAGCCGAAGGCGCTGAGCGCGGTGAAGGTAAGGCCGATCGCCGCCGTCCTCCACTCGCCGAGCTTCGGGATGACACGCGGCAGCACCGTCGCCATGACGATCGCGCCGCATAGGCCGAAGGCGCCGAGCGAGAAGCCGATCTGCTGCTCATTCCAGCCATAACGGTAGCTTGAAACGAAGGACCAGACCGCCGGATACATCATGTGGCCGAGCGTCATCAGGAAGAAGACCAGCCCGATCCAGCCAATGCCGGGATAGTTGCGCATCTGGATCAGCGTGCCGACCGGATTGGCGCGTTTCCATTCGAAGCGGCGTCGATGCTGCTCGTCCAGCGTCTCCGGCAGCAAGAACATCGCGATGAGGAAGTTCAGGAAGGCGAGCCCGGCGGCGAAGTAGAACGGCACGCGCGGCCCGAATGTGCCGAGCAGTCCGCCGAGCACCGGGCCGATGACGAATCCGACGCCGAAGGCAATGCCGAGCAGGCCGAAATTCTTGGCCCTGTTCTCGTCGTTCGAGATGTCGGCGATGAAGGCCGACGTCGTCGAATAGCTGGCGCCCGAAATGCCGGCGAGCACGCGTCCGATGAACAGCATCGGATAGGACCAGGCGATGGCGCAGATCAGATTGTCGATGGAGAAGGTGAGCACCGAGGCAAGCAGGATCGGCCGCCGCCCGAAACGGTCGCTTAAGCCGCCGATGACAGGCGCGAAGAAGAACTGCATCGCCGCATAGACGAAGAACAGCCAGCCGCCCTCGATAGCCGCCTCGCTTACGCCGGCGCCGGTCAGCTCCTGCAGATAGGCCGGCAGCACCGGCATGATGATGCCGAAGCCGATGACGTCGAGCAGCAGCGTCGTGAAAACGAGCGCAAGGCCCCGCTTGGCGGTCTTGGGGTCGATCATGGTGACAAGCTCCTCGGCCGCCTTGGACGGGAGGCTCTTATAGGCGAGCCAGCCGGCCGGAACAATAAGCGAACGACCGCAACTGCCTCATCCTGACATCAGTTCCCGGCAGCCCGCCGCGGTGCCGCAGCCCTGCGTCGCTGTTCAGACCGGATTGTTGAACGTATCGCAGTCCGAAAGCTTGCCGCTCTTGTAGCCGCGCGCCAGCCAGGTCTGCCGCTGCGCCGACGTGCCGTGGTTGAAGCTTTCCGGAACCACATAGCCTTGCATTTTTTTCTGCAGCGTGTCGTCGCCGATCTGCTTGGCGGCATTCAGCGCGCTTTCCATGTCGCCCTGCTCCAGAATGCCCTTCTGCGCGGTATAGTGCGCCCAGACACCGGCGAAGCAGTCTGCCTGAAGCTCGACCCGGACCGACATCTGATTGGCCTCAGCCTCGCCCATGCCCTGCCGCATCTGGTTGAATTTCGACATGATGCCGGTGAGGTTCTGCACGTGATGGCCGACCTCATGCGCGATCACGTAGGCGCGGGCGAATTCACCCGAGGCGCCGAACTGCTGGTCGAGCTGCTGGAAGAAGGTCATGTCGAGATAGACCTTGTGATCGCCCGGGCAATAGAACGGTCCCGCCGCCGAAGAGGCAAAGCCGCAAGCCGACCGGATCTGGCTGCTGAACAGCACCAGTTTCGGGTCCTCGTAGGTGAGGCCATTGGCCTTGAAGATACCGCTCCATGTGTCCTCGGTCTCGGCGAGCACGGTCGCCACGAACTGTTTCATCTCGTCCGAGGCGGGCGCGCCGCTGTCCGGCGAACTGCTGTCTTCGGTAATCTGGCCGCCGCCGCCCGGCACAAGGCCACCACCTTCACCCAGGATCTGCGATGGATCGAAGCCGAAATACCATCCGGCGAGAACCACCAGAATGACGAAGATGATGCTGCCGCCGCCGCCCGCTCGCCCCCCGATCGGAACGCGGAACTGCCGCGGACCGCCACCGCCGAACCCGCCGCCGCTGTCGCTGCGCTCGTCCTCGATATTGTCGCTCTGACGGCGGCCTCTCCAAAGCATGGCAACTTCCTCGCAATGCAGATGTTCTGGAAGGTCCGGCCTAAGACCGCCCCCTTCAGACAATTATCGCAACGGTCACGCCGAGTCACAGCATTTTTGCTGACCAAAAGACCGCGCGTCCGGCTCCAGATGGGAGGAGAATTCAGAGCTTTTGTTTCGACCGGTTTCGGCCTCGGTCTTTGCGCTCGTCACGAGCCGCCGCCTGTCTCAACCCGTTGGCCGCTTGCTAGCCCTTCGTGGTCCGTGCCTGTTCAACGCCCGTCGCTTCCTCCCTTCCACGCGATCATCGCGCAACGTCAGGAGCAACGTGCGTACCGTTCGGCGGTTCCAGCGACTCGTCGGTCGGGAAGTTTAACGCTGGCGGGGCTCAGCGTGTCGTCATCGCCCTGCGAAATGCATCCAGCGTCTCGGCGCTGACATGGTGCTCGATGCCCTCGGCATCGATCCGTGCCGTCTCGGCGCTGACACCGAGCGAGCGCAGGAAGGCTTCGACAGTCTCGTGACGGATGCGGCTCTCCTGCGCCACCTTGCGACCGGCGTCCGTGAGAAACACCCCGCGATAGGGTTTCCTGGACACCAGCCCATCGGCGCAGAGCCGTGTCAGCATTTTTGCCACGGTGGGTTGCGCGACGCCAAGCCTGGCCGCGATATCGACCTGACGGGCCTCGTTTCCGTCCTCGATCAGATCGGCGATCAGCTCGACATAGTCCTCGACAAGCGCGCTGCGGCGCGCTTCGCGGGTCTGCCTGAACCCTTCCGAATGGATTTCGGCATCAGGAAGCGGCTTTTCGCGTCGAACTGGTCTGTTCCTCAGAGCCAATACGCGCTCCTTCATGGCTGAATCGGCTCCGCACTCATAGCACGGACCGTAGTGCTCTGGCCGTTTATTTGCATTCCCGGGTCGGCGCAACCCGGCGTTTGCTGCTGCACGCGGCGCCTGTCGGCTTGCATCACAAGAGCTTGAACAATGAAGTATAGCCTGTTGCATAATGTTCAGCCTTAGCATACATAGTGGCGATCCTCGATACCCTTCCAGCGGACCCCCCGATGTCAGAAGCAGTGTCCCGTCCCTCGTGGCAATTTGCCCGCTCCGATGAGACTGAGCAGCCCAGTCTGCGCGAGGTCAATGCCTCGATCAGGGTGCCCGACACCGGTCTCTGGTTCCGCCGCCTGTTCGCCTTCATGGGTCCCGGCTATATGGTCTCGGTCGGCTATATGGACCCGGGCAACTGGGCGACAGACCTCGCCGGCGGCGCCCAGTTCGGCTACACGCTGCTTTTCATCATCATGCTGTCGAACCTGATGGCGATCCTGTTGCAGGCCCTGGCCGCCCGCCTCGGCATCGCCACCGGCCGCGACCTCGCGCAGGCCTGCCGCGCCTATTATCCGCGTCCGGTAAATTTCCTGCTCTGGATCGCCTGCGAACTGGCGATCATCGCCTGCGACCTCGCCGAGGTGATCGGCACGGCGATTGCGCTGCAGCTCCTGTTCGGCATTCCGCTGATCGGCGGCGCCGTGCTCACCGCACTCGACGCCTTCCTTGTGCTGCTGCTCATGAACAGGGGCTTCCGTTATCTCGAGGCGTTCGTCGTCGCGCTCCTGATCATCATCTTTGGCTGCTTCGCCATCCAGATCTTCGTCGCCGCCCCGCCCGCAGGCACAATCCTGCATTCGATGTTCGTGCCGTCGTCCCAGATCGTCACCAACCCGACGATGCTCTACATCGCCATCGGCATCATCGGCGCCACCGTGATGCCGCACAATCTCTACCTGCACTCCTCGATCGTGCAGACCCGCGCCTATGAGCGCACCGATGCAGGCAAGCGCGATGCCATCAAGTGGGCGACCACGGATTCGACCATCGTGCTGATCCTGGCACTGTTCGTCAACGCGTCCATCCTGATCGTCGCGGCAGTGGCCTTCCACGGCACCGGGCACCAGGATGTCGCCGAGATCGGTCAGGCTTTCGAATTGCTGTCGCCGCTGTTGGGCTTGAGCATTGCCTCGATCCTGTTCGCGGTCGCGCTGCTCGCCTCCGGGCTCAACTCGACGGTCACCGCCACGCTTGCCGGCCAGATCGTGATGGAAGGCTTCCTGCGTCTGCGCATTCCGCAATGGGCGCGCCGCCTGCTGACGCGCGGCCTTGCCATCGTCCCCGTCGTGATCGTCACCGCGCTCTACGGCGAAAAGGGCACGGCCCAGCTCCTGGTCTTCAGCCAGGTCATCCTGTCGATGCAGTTGCCCTTCGCCGTTGTGCCGCTGGTGCAGTTCGTCTCGGATAAGAAGAAGATGGGCAGTTTCGTCATCTCGCGCGGCGTCGCCGCACTCGCCTGGGTAGTCGCGGCGATCATCCTGGTGCTCAACTTCAAGCTGCTCTTCGACACTTTTGCCGGCTGAGTTCGAGCCGCGACATCCCGGCCGGCCGCGCTATCTTCTGAAAGCATGACCGTTTCGGACGACGCCCGAAAATTCTACGCCAAACTGATGGCCGCGCATGCGCGCTCCGCCGATCCCCGCATCGAGGAGGCGTTCGCCTCCGTGCCGCGCGAGGCCTTTCTCGGCCCTGGACCTTGGACAGTCTTTGCCGGCGACGGAGCGTTCAAAACCCCGACTGCCGATCCAAGCTACATCTACCAGAACGTGCTGGTGGTGCTCGATGCCGACAAGGGCATCAACAACGGCGAACCGGTTCTGCACGCCATGTGGATCGGCAAGGTCGAACCGAAACCCGGCGAAGCCGTCACCCATATCGGCGCCGGTACCGGCTACTATACCGCGCTGCTGGCAAGGCTGGTCGAGCCCGGCGGCAGCGTCACCGCCTTCGAGATCGAAGCGGATCTCGCCGCGCAAGCCAAGGTGAACCTCGCGGCCTATGGCAATGTCGAGGTCGTTGCCGGCGACGCTGTCGCCGGCCCGCTGCCGCCCTCCGACATCATCTATGTCAATGCTGCCGTCATTGCCCCGCCCCCTGCGTGGCTGAGGGCGCTCAGGCCCGGCGGCCGGCTGATCTTCCCCTGGCGGCCGGCGCAGCGTATCGGCCTCGCCGTGCTGGTCACCCGCATGCAGGCGGGGTTCGCCTGCCGGCCCTTCATGGGTTCCTGGTTCATCCCTTGCGTCGGCGCCTCCCTCGCCGGCCCGGACGCAAGAGTGCCAACCCGCGAACGCGCCAGCCGCACGCGCTCGATCTGGCTGAGTGAGGACAAGGCGCCCGATCGAACCGCCACTGCCGTGTTCGGCGATGTCTGGTTCTCGTCCCGCGCCATGCGCGCCGACAGCGAACGATAGAAATCTGCGGGAGTCTGTGTCGGAACGCAGGCTCGTCGCCCGTCCTTAGGCCGAAATCCGGCCGCGACGGCGCGGATCACGAAAAGGGAGAAGACAGATGCGCAAGATCATCGCCGCCACATTCGTCAGCCTCGACGGCGTCATGCAGGCTCCGGGCGGCCCGGAAGAAGACCCGGTCGGCGGCTTTCAATTCGGCGGCTGGACCTTCCATTACTTTGACGAGGTGGCGGGGGAGGCAATGGACGAATTGTTCTCCAAGCCCTTCGCCCTGCTGCTCGGCCGCAGAACCTATGACATCTTCGCCGCGTATTGGCCGTATCAGAAAGATCCGATAGCAGATGCCTTCAACCCGGCGACCAAATATGTCGCGACGCATCGGCCGGATAGCCTGACCTGGCAGAACACGCAGCCGCTTGGACCAGATGTCGTTGCCAGGCTCAGACAGCTCAAGCAGGAAGACGGACCCGATCTGCTCATCCAGGGTTCGGGCAATCTGATCCAGACCCTGCTCGCCAATGGGCTGATCGACGAGATCCGGTTGATGATCTTCCCGCTGTTGCTGGGCAAGGGCAAGCGGCTGTTCGGCGATGACGCGATGCCCGCCGCCTTCAAGCTCATCAAGTCGCAAACCACCAGCACGGGTGTCATCATGGCGACCTATGAACGTGGCGGCGACGTCAAGACCGGATCTTTTGCGACAGAGCAGCCTTCCGAAGCCGAGCTCGAACGGCGCAAGAACTGGAAGTAGCGCCAAGGTTCCTCGCCCCCAAACCGGGGGCGAGGAACGAAAAGTGTCGCTCACGCTGCCTGGCGATGCCGCACCAGACCCTCGCGGATATGAGTGGCGAATGCCTCTGCCGTCGGCGTGACCGCATGCTTCGGCAGGTGCAGGTTGACGGAAAAATTCGGCAGCGCCGGTAAGTCGGCGGACAGGATGTCGAGGTCGGCCGGAACCGTCGAGGCGAGCCAGGTGGTCACCGCAAGGTCCGACCGTACCGTTGCGGTCGTTGCGTCGATGTTGCCGTTCTCGAACACGGTGCGCCAATCGAGCCCATGCGTGCCGAGCGCCGCCAGCACCGCCGGACGGAAGGCGCAGGTATCCGCGACCATGGAGACCGGCAAAGGCCGCTTCAGGCGCGCGGAGCCGCCTTTGGCGCCGACCCACACCAGCCGGTCGACCAGTAGGCACTCGCCGGCCGTCGGACCGGCCCGCTCCTCGATGACGGCAAGGTCGATCGTCCCTGCCGCCAGCGCCGCCGCGAGTTCCGGCGAAGAGGCGCAGACCAGCAAAATCTCCACCTGCGGATAGGCTTCGGCGTAGGTTTTCAAAACAGGTTGCAGCAATGTGCCGACAAGATCGTAGGGCACGCCGATCCGCACCCCGCCGGCGACCGCCTTGCCGCTTATCTCCGCCAGGATCTCGTCATTGAGCCGCAAGAGACGCCGGCCCTTGTCGAGCAGCCGTTCGCCCGAACGCGTCAGTCTCAAGCCGCGGCGGTCGCGCTCGAACAACATCTGGCCAAGGATCTCCTCCAGCCGCTTGATCTGCTGGCTGACGGCGCCCTGGGTCAGATTGAGGGCGTTGGCCGCGGCCGTCATGCTGGCTTTGTCGGCCGTCGTCACGAAGGTGCGGACAAGTGTGGTGTCGAGATCGCGGAACATCGCTGCATTATAATCACTAATGCAGACCATATCCAACATTGCATTTACTGATAGCGCCCAGCGCCTAACATGCAGGCTCCTTCCACCGTGGAGGCTTTGGATGTCCGAAACCATCATCCCCCTTGTCCTGTTCGCGTTGATCTCGACCTCGACGCCCGGCATCGCCACGACGCTGTCGACGGCATCCGGGGCGCAGTTCGGCTTTCGCCGATCGGTGCCGCTGATGGCCGGCAGCGCCGCGGGACTGGCGTCGGTAGCGGCGGCGGGTGCTGCCGGCCTGGCCGGGCTGATCGCCGCCGTCCCCTCGCTCCAGCTTGCGATGAAGATCGCCGGCTCGCTCTATCTGATCTGGCTGGCGATCAGGATCGGCCGCAGCGGCCCGCCCAAGCTCGACGTGAGCATGGCCAGGCCGAACAGCTTCTTCGCGGCGCCGGCATTCAGTGGATGAATCCCAAGGGTTGGGCAATGGGCCTGGGTGCGGCCGCTTCCTTCGCGGCGCTTGCCGACGGCCCCTTGCAGTTGGCATTGCTGCTCGGCGCCGTGTTCGGCCTTGCCGCGGCCGTCTCGCTGTCGCTCTGGTGCGTAGCCGGCACGCTGCTGGCACGTTTGCTCCGAACCGAGCGGCAATGGCGCGCGCTCAACATCGTGCTTGGCCTGCTGCTGGCCGCCTCCATCCTGCAGATGTGGCGGCCAGCCTGAGGCCGGCAAGTCCTTCAGGTTTGCGAAGTCTATTCCGCCGGCATGGCGACCGGGCGAGTGAGCGCGCGACCCGCGAGCACCACACCCAGCCCGCCGATCGGGAATACCGCCGCGACCAGCCCGAGATCGGCCGGCGCGCCGAAACGCAGCACCGCACCGCCGACCACCGCGCCGAGCGCGACGCCGAAATAGAGCGCCGAGGCGTTGAGCGAGAGCACGATCGGGGCGGCATCAGGCGCTATTTTGATGATCCGGCTCGCCTGCGCCGGCGGGAAGGCCCAGCCGACGATGCCCCACGGCACCATCATGCCCATCAGCGCCGGCCCGGCGATCGAATGCGGCAGGAAGGTCGGGATCAGCGACAAGGTGACGAGCATCGCTGCGCTCAGCCCCAGCGACCAGCAAACCGTGCGCGCCGCGCCGAAACGGTCCGCCGCCTGGCCGCCGGCGATGTTGCCGATGACGGCGCCAACGCCGAAGGCGAGCAGCATGCCGGGAAGCGCCAGCGGACTCAGCCCGCCGCCCTCGATCGCCAGAGGCGCGATGAAGGCAAAGACGGTGAAGGCGCCGACCAGCGCCAGCACGGTTGTGACCAGGATCGGCAACACGCCGGGACGGACCGCCGCCGCGAGCCGCGCCTTGAGCGGCAGCCTGGTGCCGACAATGCCGCGCGGCAGCCGCCACCACAGGATCGCCCCGGCAAGCGCGCCGAGGCCGGCAATGGCGAAGAAGGTGCCGCGCCAGCCGGCAATCGCCGCCACCAGCGCGCCGAGCGGCGCGCCGACCGCGACCGCCACCGTGGTGCCGCCGACCACGACCGCGATGGCGCGGGCCCTGTGATGGTCGTCGACCAGCGCCACGGCGGTGCCTTGCGCGGTTGCCGCGAACAGGCCGGACGATAGCGCCATGACGATGCGTGCTAGGAGCAGCAATTCGAATGACGAGCTTAGCGCCGCGACGATATTGCCGATGACGAAGAACACCAGCGTCCACAGGATGACGCGCCGCCGGTCCCACTCGCCGGTCAGCGTCGCCAGGATCGGCGCGCCGATCGCATAGGCGAGCGCGAAAGCGGTGATCAGCGAGCCGGCGAGCGGAACGGAGATGCCGGCATCCGCGGCGATATCGGGAAGAAGGCTGGAGATGACGAAGCCTTCGGTCGAGATCGCAAACGATCCGAGCGCAAGCCAGAAGATCCGCTTGTCCATGGGATATCCTTTGTTCAAAAGTTATTGAACAATTGGACCTGAAGGGGCATGATGTCAACGGAGCTCGGGCAAATTAGCCGAACCCTGCTGACAGCCCTGTGTCAGGACGGCGTAGAAACCGGGAAGCTGTGTAACCAAGCAAGAAGCGGAGACGCGTTGAAGTTCGTTCCGTTTGCGCTTAATTCTCAGCCATGACCTTGCCCCATCCGACCGCCGATCAGATCAGCCTGCCGATCGTGCTTGCCGTGCTCGGCGACCCGACCCGGCTGGCCATCGTGCGCTTTCTGGCCAGCAAGGAAGGCGTGCCGATGAACTGCGGCAAGTTCCTCGACCTCGCCTCCAAGACCAACCTCAGCTACCACCTCGCCAAGCTGCGCGAGGCGGGCGTGACGCGCACCGAAGCGGTCGGCACCAGCCGGCTGATCACCCTGCGCCGCGACGACCTCGACAAGCGCTTCCCCGGCCTGCTCGACAGCGTGATCGCGGCCGCCGGCGAGGACAAGGCGCTTCCAGCGGTCGGCACCGCCGACGCCGAGATCGACGCCTGATGCGCATTGCGCTTCTGGCCGATATCCATGGCAAGGTGCTGGCGTCGGCTGCCCCGCCTATTCCGACAATATGCAGCCGGCGCATGTCTCCGAGCAGGGCAGCCGGCATGCGCGCTACGGCATCGTCGAGCTGGATGCCTCCGGCCGCTGCGAGGCGATCGCCATCGCCTACGACCATGAAGCTGCCGCAAAGCAGGCCGAAGCAGCGGGACGGCCGGAATGGGCGCACGCGCCGCGGACCGGATTTACAAAGATTGAGCGCAGCTCATATCTAGATTGAGCGAAGCTCATATTCAGGATTGAGCCCAGCTCATATCCAGGGTTGAACGAAGTTCATATTTGATTGAGCGGAAACGCCAGGATTGCAGTGCATTTAAGCATGAAGCGCAAAGTCACGCTCCGATCGACATTGCTGATCGCCGCACCTTTGCTGCTGGCCGCCGTGCCGGCTTTGGCCCAGGACGCGCCAGCCACGATCATTTCGATCATCGGCGGCCTCGCCCCGGACGATCTCCTCAACATCCGCACCACCGCCTCCCCGGATGGAAAGATCGCGGCGCGCCTGCCCAACGGCGCAGCCGTGAAGAACTACGGCTGCAAAACCGTCAAAAACTATCCCTGGTGCAAGGTCGAGGACACGCAGGACGCGCACATCACTGGATGGGCGCCGGCCCGCTATCTCAGCCCGAACAACCCGGCCCCGGCGCCCGAGGATGCAGCCGTGCCGGCAACTGACGCCGGCCCGCCACAGGAAGCGAACGCGCCCGAGCCCTCTGAAGAACCGCAGCCGGACATCGCCGCGCGCCTGGGCCGCAGCGAGCCGGCCGCTCCGCCATCCGCGGCCGATATCAGCGCGATCGCCATGCAGGACGCTTACGCCCTCGCCTTCGCCGCCTCGGCAATCACGGAGTCCGACACCCCTGCCCCAGACGCCGCCGGCGGCATCCCCTGCGCGCGCCGGATCGGCCAGCCGATGACCCGCTGCCAGATCAGCGTCGCACATGAGGCCGGCGACAGCGTCGTGACCGTGACCTGGCCGGACGGCGGCACGCGCATCATCCACTTCCATGACGGCAAGCCGGCCGGCTCGGACTCCTCCGACGAATTCCGCTTCACCCGCGAAGGCAGCTTGAACATGATCCGCATCGGCGTTTCGGAGCGCTTTGAGATCACGGATCAGCTGGCCCTGGGGAATTGACAGGCTGAAGACGCCGGCGGGACAGCGCCCCCCCTCTGTCCTGCCGGACATCTCCCCCACTTGGGGGGACATCGGCTGTTTTGGCGCCTCGCTTTTTCTTCACCGTCGAAAATTGGCGAAAGCAGTCGTGACGTCCAATCTCCCCCCTCGAGGCAGGGGAATCGCAGATAAGTTGATTGGCTATTGCCAAGCCGCAAAAGAAGGATTCTTGAGAGGCTTTCTCGTAGCAGAGGAGGCCCGAGTGCGGCTTGTTTTGTCGATCCTGCAAGCAGTTCG